>JAEYWK010000087.1 GCA_023431345.1 Pseudomonadota bacterium | reverse complement strand
GTTCGAGTACCGTGTATCCCGTTTCTGAAGCAATCGCTGAAGAATATATAGCTCAGAACCCAAAAGTAAGAGTAACAGTAGGTGAATCAGGAACCGGCGGAGGATTTAAGAAATTCGGCCGCGGTGAAACAGATATTAATGATGCATCAAGGGCTATCAAGCAAAGCGAAATCGAAATGTGTGAGCAAAACAACATTAAATATATTGAGTTGCTCATTGCTTATGACGGAATGGCGATCGTTGTGAATCCAAAAAATACATGGGCAAACGATATTACCGTCAGTGAGCTTAAGCGGCTTTGGGAACCTGCAGCACAGGGTAAAATTACCCGCTGGAACCAGGTAAGGCCCGAATGGCCTGATAAAGAAATACATCTTTATGGCGCAGGCACTGCATCAGGTACATTTGATTATTTTACAGAAGCAATAATGGGCGAAGCTAAAAGCTGTCGCGGTGATTATACCGCCAGTGAAGACGATAACGTTCTGGTTCAGGGCATTGCCGGTGACGAACTCGCTCTTGGTTTCTTCGGCCTTGCATACTTTGAAAATAACCAGGATAAATTAAAACTCATTGGCGTTGACGATGAGAAAGCAGATAATGGCCAGGGACCAATCCTTCCTTCCGTTGAAACCGTGAAAAACAAAACTTACTCCCCACTTTCCCGCCCATTATTCATCTACGTAAATAACACAGCTGCTGAAAGAGAAGTGGTGCAGGATTTTGTGAGCTTCTATTTGAATAATGTATCACAACTTGCAAAGGAGGTGGGTTATATCCCTTTGGCAGATAATGAAATTGCCGGTGCTCATGAAAAATGGGCCGGGTTCCTGAAAGAACACAAACCTGTTGATCAAAAATAAAACACAATTGACATTGTGACATTAATTGACAACAAAAACCAAACACCAGCGGCAATTTAATTAAATGAAGAAAAGAACATCCGAAACAGTAATCGAGAAGCTTCTTGCCCTAAGTGGTTGGCTTACAATAGTCACCACTGCCGGCATTCTTCTGATACTGTTAGTTGAAAGTGCAAAGTTTTTTGCTGATGTCTCAATCTGGGAGTTCCTCACAGGCACTGAATGGACCCCCTTGTTTTCGAAGAAGGAATTCGGCATTTTGCCTCTTCTCACAGCAACTTTTATGACATCACTGATTGCACTAATTGTGGCATTACCGGTAGGACTGAGCATAGCTATCTATCTGAACGAATATGCTAACCGCAAACTACGATCGGCTGTCAAACCCATGCTCGAAGTGCTTGCTTCAGTTCCTACTGTTGTTTATGGATTTTTTGCCCTTACTATTATCACACCTTTTCTTCAGAAATTCATACCCGGACTGGCAGGTTTTAACTCCCTGTCGCCCGGTATTGTTATGGGCATCATGATCATCCCGATGATCTCATCACTCAGCGAAGATGCTTTGTTTGCTGTCCCGCGCTCACTCCGGGATGCCTCATATGGAATGGGCGCAACACGGTTCCAGACGGTATTCAGGGTTTTGCTGCCTTCGGCTTCGTCAGGTATTATTGTTTCAGTGTTACTTGCTGTTTCAAGGGCTATCGGCGAAACGATGATAGTGGCAATAGCAGCAGGCCAGCAGCCTAATATGACTCTTAATCCGCTGGTTCCTGTTGAAACCATCACAACTTACATTGTGCAGGTAAGTCTGGGTGACGTCCCCCGCGATTCAATTGAATACCGAACAATCTTTGCTGCCGGATTCACTCTCTTCCTGATGACTTTTGTAATGAACAATATCAGCCTCTGGCTTAAAAAACGTTATCACAGGCAATATGAATAAGTCAGATAATATAAAGACAAACAGCACTTTGGGTTCCGGCACTAGAAAAGGGAAGAAGTCATTTATGACTAATAGTACCAAAAATAAACTTCAGGACTCAGCATTCAAATACTTCAGTATATTCAACACTTTTCTGGGCATTATCCTGTTGGCTGTATTTGTAACTATTATCGTAAAGACCGGTATAGAACGGCTCGACTGGCAGTTCCTGAGCTCACTGCCTTCGCGTTTTCCAGAAAAAGCAGGTATATACACTGCCATTATGGGTACTTTATGGATACTGGTGCTCACAATGATCTTTTCAGTGATCTTAGGGGTTTCGGCAGGAATTTATCTTGAGGAATATGCACGTAAGGGACTCTTCTCCAAGATACTTGAGATCAATATCTCTAACCTGGTCGGAGTTCCCTCAGTTATATACGGAATCCTTGGACTGGCATTCCTGAATCGGTATCTGGGATTAGGAGGCAGTCTTCTTGCAGGAAGCCTCACGCTGTCGCTTCTTATAATACCTGTTATTATTGTCACCACACGCGAATCTCTTAAAGCAGTTCCCAAAACAATAAAAGAGGGTGCTTATGCACTTGGTGCTACCAAATGGCAGACTGTCAGGCGGCAACTGCTACCGGCAGCATCGGGAAGCATAGTTACGGGTGTAATTCTCGCACTGGCACGCGCAATTGGCGAAGCAGCTCCATTAATAGTTGTCGGTGCGCTTGTATATGTGCCTTTTGTGCCCCACACGCCAATGGATGATTACACAGTGCTGCCAATCCAGATATTCAACTGGACGTCGCGGCCACAGCCCGAATTCCAGATAAATGCATCAGCGGGAATCATTGTGCTTTTATTCATTACATTCCTGTTTAACGGCATCTCCATCTGGCTTAGAAACAGGTGGCAAAAGAAGGTTAAGTGGTAACAATGGGGCAAAAAAAGTGGTAAAAGAAAACTAAAGACAAAGAAAGCAGAATGGTAGTAACAGATGGGAAAAGAAAGTAAAATGGTAAAACAGAAAGAACTTAAAACTTTACAGGATCAGAACATGCCTGAAGCAGAAGAAAATAAAATGAATGAACTTATTGCCACCAATGTAAACGTCTGGTATGGTGATAACCATGCACTTACGGATGTTTCAATGGTAATTGGCCCATGCGCTGTTACAGCGCTCATTGGTCCTTCAGGATGCGGCAAATCAACTTTCCTCAGGCTCTTCAACAGGATGAACGATTACATCGAGAACTTCAGGATGGAAGGTGAGATCCTTATCGATAACCAAAATATATACGGACAAGGTGTAAGCACTGAATCATTGCGGAAAAAGGTAGGAATGGTGTTTCAGAAACCAAACCCTTTCCCTTCAAGCATATATGAAAACGTGGCGTTCGGATTACGGATCCAGGGAATGAACAACAAACAGGAACTTGACAGGGTAGTTGAATCCTCACTTCGTAAAGCAGTTTTATGGGAAGAGGTAAAAGACAGTCTGAAAAAGCCTGCCTTCTCTCTCTCCGGAGGGCAACAACAAAGATTATGCATTGCACGTGCCCTTGCCGTTGAACCTGAAGTGCTCCTGATGGATGAACCCGCTTCAGCATTGGATCCCATATCAACCAGCAAACTGGAAAACCTTATATTTGAATTAAAAAAGAATTACACAATAGTGATCGTAACACATAACATGCAGCAAGCCGGAAGGATCAGCGACAAAACAGCCTTCTTCTTCATGGGCAAACTGATAGAGTATGATGCAACAAAAAAGATATTCCTAAGCCCCGAGCATTTGCAGACACAGAATTATATAACTGGCAGATTTGGTTAAAAAAGGCTAAAGGCTAAAGGCTAAGGGCTAAGGGCTAAAGTGAATGATGAATGGTGAGTAGTGAGTAGTGAGTAGTGAGTAGTGAAGTGAGGAATGAGTAGTGAGGAATGA
>JAEYWK010000035.1 GCA_023431345.1 Pseudomonadota bacterium | reverse complement strand
GCGATAAAAAACGTTTCCTCGCTGAAGCCCGGTTTTTGCGTGCCAATTTTTATTTTGAGATAACCAAACGCCTGGGTGGCGTTCCTTTGATCACTGAACCATTGTTGTATGATTTTAAAGGAGACCCCAGTTACCTGCAGCATCCCCGCGCCAAGGAATCGGAGATGTATGATTTTGTGATAAGTGAAGCAGAAGCTATAAAGAATGATTTGCCTCCGGACGCCAATGTAAAAAGCCGGGCTTCGAAGGGCGCCGCATTGGCCATGGAAGCAAGAGCGGCCCTATACGCGGGTTCAATTGCTAAGTATGGCGCAACTACGCCACAGGTTGCTTTACCCGGCGGTGAAGTGGGTATTCCTGCAGGCATGGCAACCGATTATTATACAAAAGCACTGAACGCAGCAAAGGAGATCATTGATGGCAGCGCAGGCGGGTATGCACTGTACAACAGCAAGCCAGACCTTGCTGAGAATTTTTACAGCCTTTTCTTAGATAAGAACAACAATCCCGAATCTATTTTTATAGAGGATTTTAAATTGAAAAGCGGGAAAGTGCATTATTTCACCGGTTGGAACCAGCCACGCTATGGTGCCGAGGAGGAAGAAGGCGGGCGCATCAATCCTTCTCTGAACCTGGTGGAATCCTTTGAAAAATTAGACAATACCTATGCTCCGCTCCCGGTTGAGGATGGTTCGGGCAACCCCATCTATTATACCAATCAGGCAGATATTTTTGAAGGCCGCGATGCACGGTTATCCGGAACCGTTATTTTGCCGGGTACCGCTTTTAAAGGACGGAATGTGGATATATGGGCCGGGTACCAATTGGCTGATGGCAGCATACTAACCGGCGACGACAGGGGCGCTCAGAAAGTGCTGCCGGGTGGAACAAATCCCGTTCAGGTAGTAGGTTTTGACGGGCCTATTAATGCAAAGGAATTTACCGCACAAAGTGGGTTTTATATTCGGAAGTACCTCGATCCTGCACCGGGTGGTGGCTCGCGCGGCACCAGCAGCGAAGTGCCTTTTCAGCGTTACCGCTTTGGCGAAGTATTATTGAACGCTGCTGAAGCGGCATTTGAACTGGGTCAGCCTGATGTGGCAGCCGGGTATATGAACCAGGTAAGGGCAAGGGCAGGATTGATTGTTCCATTGGCAGCCGGAGATATAACTTTCGACAGAATTGTGCATGAACGCAGGGTGGAACTGGCATTTGAAGGCCATATTCTGTATGATATGAAGCGTTGGCGGTTGGCTACAAAAGTGTGGGATGGCAACAAAATGACCGAAGCCGACCTGCTTTCCAATATTGGCAAGGCTACCAAAAGGAATACACAGCCTTATGCATTGTGGCCGTACAAATATCACAATCCATCGAGCCCGAATAATGGCAAATGGATTTATAAGATCGTATTGCCTTCATTGGTTACAGGCGCTAATAATTTTCAGCTCGGCAACTATTATTCTTTTATTGATGATAATGTGCGTTCCAACAATCCAAAAATTGTAAGGCAACCCAATCAATAAGCACTTAAAAATTTTAATTATGAAAATTACATTTCATCATATCATCATACTGTTAATTGCTGCTGCTTTTATATCCTGTAAAAAAGACAATTACGATCCGCCAAAAACAAAGCTCAGCGGCAAACTGGTATACCAGGGCGAAGCCATACAGGTGGAGTACGACCGTGTGCCTTTTCAACTGTATCAATATGGGTTTGGTAAAGTAGGCGCTATTGGCGGCACCTTTGCTCCAGATGGCAGTTATTCGATGCTGCTCTTCAATGGCGACTATAAGTTTGTTATTCCCAACGACCAGGGGCCGTTTATATGGAAAAAAATAGCTTCGGGTGCGCCCGACAGTTTGTCCATAAACCTTAAAGGCAATCAGGAACTGGATATTGAAGTAACCCCGTATTATATGCTGAGAAATGCCCAGATTACGGCAGGCGGAGGCAAAGTTACCGGTTCCTTTGCGGCGGAACAGATTATTACCGGCGCCGATGCAAAAGATATAGAAAGAGTAAGCCTCTATATCAATAAAACCCAGTTTGTTTCGGGTGCTAACAATATTGCTTTTACGGATATTACCGGTTCTTCCATTACAGATATCGGCAATATTGTTCTTGACACCAGTGTGCCAAACATTGTGCCTGCTCAAAACTATGTGTTTGCCCGCATTGGGCTAAAAATAGCCGGGGTGGAAGATATGATCTTTTCGCCGGTACAGAAGCTTAACCTTTAACCCCAGCGTGCTTGGATGAGATGAAAAGTGCGATATTAAATGATCGCATCGCCCGGTTTCGGGTGAACGGCGGAGACCTGCCTTCCGGTCGGGCAGGCACCGCCAACGGCAGACCGACTGGTTGTTGATGACGCCAACCGGCGAATTTTGAAATACACCCAACATGAATGAAGTTTAAAGGTTATTATTATTATTGCAGAATATTGTTTAAATATTATCATACAAAGCAATCATCATGAAGCAATTTTTTTCTTTGGTTTTATTTGGAACGATCAGTATAGGATTATATGCGCAGGAAGCGTGGAAGCCGGTTGAAGGTAAAATTATAACGCAATGGGCAGCAGATATAAAAGCCGAACAGCCTTTGCCCGAATATCCCCGCCCGCAACTCACGCGGGAAAGTTGGATGAATTTGAACGGGCTCTGGCAATATGCC
>JAEYWK010000042.1 GCA_023431345.1 Pseudomonadota bacterium | reverse complement strand
GCCTCCGCCTCCGCCTCCGCCTCCGCGCTCGGCGCCTCCGCCCCCTGCGCCCGTACGCTCGGCGCCGCCGGCCGCGGCCGCCCCCGCGCGCGCACCGGCCGCGGGCGGCGCGCATTCACCCGACGATCCCGAGGGCTATCGCTTCTTGGTCCAGCACTACGAGCGCAAAGGCGAGCGCGACGCCGCGTACCGCGCCGCCCTCTGCCTCGAGGCGCTCGGCGAAGCCGACATCAACGAATCCCTGCTCGTCACCACGCATCGTCCGGAGGGGCTGCAGCCCGTGCGCGGCGTGCTCTCTTACGCGGACTGGAACGAGCGCTTGTGCGGCGGCTTGCCCGCGTCGCCCGCGACCGCCGTGCTGCGCGCGATCGCGCCCTGCTTGGCCCACGTCGGCTATCAACACGCGCGCCGCAAGCATCGCGCGCTCGACCTCCCCGAGGATGCTCGCCAGGATCCCGAAAAGAGCACGGCCATGTTGGCCAAGACGCTGCACTGGGCGTCACGCCTCACGTGCGTGCCGGCACCTGAGCTGTACGTCTTGCCAGAATACACCGGTGTCTTGGGGCTCGAGCCCGGCGCCGAGCGGCCGTGGGTCACCTGCGCGCGCTCGCTCGGCAGCGGCTTCAGCTTGCCCGAGCTGGTATTCTTGTGGGCGAGGGAGCTTTCGTTCGCTCGGCCCGAGCAGGCTGCGCTCTGCTACTTCCCCAGCGTGGACGAGCTGTCGCAGTTGCTGCTCGGCGCGCTGGCGCTCGGCGGCGCCACGAGCCTGCGCTCCATCGATGGCGACGCCAAGCGCGTCGCGAGCTCATTGAAGCGCGAGGTGCGCGGCCAAGCGCTCGATGCGCTGAGCGCTGCCGTGCGCGAGCTCGATCCCCATCTCGTGCCGAGCTACGCGCAGAGCTTCTGCCGCTCCGCTGAGCTCGTCGCTGGCCGCGCCGGCCTCGTGGCCTCGGGGCACCTGGAAGCGGCGTTACCGCTGGCGGCGCGGTTCCCGCGAGGAGTGGTCACGACTCCCGCCGAGCGCCGCGCCGATCTCTTGCGCTTCACGATCAGCGCCGAGCTCGGACAGATCAGGAGCTCGCTGGGCGTCGCTGTCGGCTAGCTCCGCGCCGGGGGCGCGTTGCCCTCGCGCCTTCGCCGGCCGCGCAGCAAAGCAGCCGGGTTAGCGGCCCTCCGCGCAGGTGGGCACTAGCCGCGTCGTTTGCGAGCCCGTAAAGTCGCTGAGACGATGCGATATTCGACCCCGCCGGCGGCCAACAGCGCGGAGGCTCGTCGCCTCAAGGAAGCGGCCGCCTACAACGCGCCTTGGCGCCGCTTTGGTCCGTACTTGTCCGAGCGCCAATGGGGCACCGTGCGCGAGGACTACAGCGAGCACGGCACGGCGTGGGAGTACTTTCCCCATGATCACGCGCGCAGCCGCGCCTACCGCTGGGGGGAGGACGGCTTGGCCGGCTACAGCGATCACCGCCAGCGCCTGTGTCTGAGCCTCGCGCTCTGGAACGAGCGTGATCCGATCTTGAAAGAACGCTTGTTCGGGTTGACCAACGCCGAGGGTAACCACGGTGAGGACGTGAAGGAGCAGTACTTCTACCTCGATGCGACCCCGACGCACTCGTACCTGAAGATGCTCTACAAGTACCCGCACGCCGAATTTCCGTACGCGCGCTTGATCGAGGGCAACCGCGCGCGCGACCAACGCCAGCCGGAGCTCGAGCTCATCGACCTCGGGGTCTTCGACGGCGGCGCGTACTGTGACGTGTTCGTCGAATACATGAAAGACGGCCCGAACGACGTGCTCTGCGAAATTACCGTAGAAAATCGGGGAGCCCAGCCGGCGCGGCTGCGCGTGCTGCCGCAAGTGTGGTTTCGCAATACGTGGTCTTTCGAGCACGCGCCCAAGCCCTCGCTCCGCCGGCTCGGTGCCTCGAGCGCGCTGGCCGTGCACCCCTCGCTCGGTACCTTTCACTTCTATTTCGACGCGCCGGAGGAGCTTCTCTTCACCGAGAACGAGACGAACGCCGCGCGCCTGTGGGCAGCGCCCGCGGCCGGCCCCTACAAGGATGCCTTTCACGAGTACCTCGTTGGCGGACGTCGCGAGGCGCTGGCCGCCACCAACGACGGCACCAAGCTGGCGGCACACCATCGGCTCGAGCTGCCTCCCGGCGGGCGCGCGGTCGTTCGCTACCGCATGAGCCAGCGCGAGCTGGCCGCGCCTTTCGCGGACTTCGATGCCATCGTGGGGGCGCGGCGCCGAGAAGCAGACGAGTACTACGCGGAGCTCCAGCGTGACCTGGCCGACGCGGACGCGCGCCTCGTTCAGCGCCAGGCTTTCGCGGGCATGATCTGGTCGAAGCAGTACTTCGGCTACGATGTGCGCCGCTGGCTGCTGGGCGACGAGGGACAGCCGACGCCGCCGGAGGCCAGGAAATACGGCAGAAATGTCGATTGGGATCACCTCGTCAACGACGAGGTCATCTCCATGCCCGACAAGTGGGAGTACCCCTGGTACGCGGCGTGGGATCTCGCGTTTCACTGCATACCGCTCGCGCAGATCGACGCAGAGTTCGCCAAGCAACAGCTCGTGCTGCTGACGCGCGAGTGGTACATGCACCCGAACGGGCAGCTGCCCGCCTACGAGTGGGCGCTCGGCGACGTCAACCCGCCCGTGCACGCCTGGGCCGCCTGGCGCGTGTACCAGATCGATCGCAAGCAGAGCGGCAAGGGGGACTTGAAGTTCCTCGAGCGCATCTTCCACAAGCTGATGCTGAACTTCACCTGGTGGGTGAACCGCAAGGACGCCGAGGGTCGCAACGTCTTTCAGGGCGGCTTCCTGGGGCTCGACAACATCGGCGTGTTCGATCGCAGTAAGCCCCTGCCCACGGGCGGCTTCATCGATCAGTCGGACGGCACCGCTTGGGTGGCCATGTACTCGCTGAACCTGATGCGCATCGCGCTCGAGCTCAGCGAGCACAACGACGTCTACGAAGACATCGCCAGTAAGTTCTTCGAGCATTTTCTGCACATCGCCGAGGCCATGACGAAGATCGGCGGCGAGGGGCTGTGGGACGACGAAGACAAATTCTACTACGACGTGCTGCGAGTGCCGGGGGAGCCGCCCCGGCCGCTCCGCATCCGCTCGATGGTCGGCTTGATCCCGCTGTTCGCGGTGGAGGTGCTCGACCCGAGCTTGCTCGACAACCTGCCCGGGTTCGAGCGCCGGCTGCGTTGGTTCCTCGAGCACCGCCCCGACTTGGCGGCGCTGGTGTCGCGCTGGCAAGAGACGGCGACGGAAGAGCGACACCTGCTCTCGCTGCTGCGCGGTCACCGCATGAAGAAGCTCCTGACGCGGATGCTGGACGAGCGCGAGTTCTTGTCGACCTACGGCGTACGCGCGCTGTCGCGTCAGCACCAGGACGCCCCGTTCGAGCTCGACGTGCAAGGGCAGACCTTCAGCGTGAAGTACCTACCGGCGGAGTCCGAGTCCGGCCTGTTCGGAGGGAACTCGAACTGGCGCGGCCCGATTTGGATGCCGGTGAATTTCCTGCTCATCGAGAGTCTGCAGAAGTTCCACCACTACTACGGTGACGACTTCAAGGTGGAGTGCCCGACGGGCTCGGGCCGCTACCTCACCTTGCTCGAGGTCGCGGACGAGCTGTCGCAGCGTTTGTGCCGGCTGTTCCTGCGTGATTCGCAGGGAAGGCGCGCGGTGCTCGGCGATAGTGAGCTTCTGCAACGGGACCCGCACTTCAAAGACTACGTGCCCTTCTACGAGTACTTCCACGGCGACAGCGGCCGCGGTGTCGGCGCCTCTCACCAGACGGGCTGGACGGGGCTCGTCGCCAAGCTGCTCACGCCGCGGAGGCATTGACGCCAACGTGCGCGGCTAGCGACCGAGCTGCGACGCGGGCAGCGCGGACAAGTAAGCGTACGCGGGGAGCACTCCCAGCAGGAACGTCACGGTGCTGACGACGAACACGGAGCTGGTGAGCTCCGTGTCGAGCTCGAAGTAGACGGCCAGGTAGTTGGCCAACAGCGCGCTGGGCACGAGGCCATACAAGATGAGGACTCGCGCATCCAGCGGGCCCAACCCGAAGAGCCACGCGAGCGCCGCGTAGTAGAGCGGGTAGAGGGTCGAGCGATAGCCGAACGAGACGGCGTTTTCGCGCCAGTAGCGCCGGAGCAGCGCGCCCCGATACAGGAGCCCGACGGCGACGCCCGAACAAGCCGTGCCTACGTAGATCAGCGGGCGGACCAACTGGCTGATGGCGGCGGGGCGCGGCACCTCGAGCCTATTCAACAGCAGGCCGGCGCTGATGGTGGTGAGCGGCAGATACACGCGCGGGTCCGTCACGTTGTCGAGCAAGATTTGGCCGAGCGACTTGCCCGCGGTTGCTCCGGCGCTCGAGTAGAGGCGCGCGAGCGGAAAGCAGAAGAGCAGCAAATACGGCGCATTGAGCGCCTGAGAGTAGGTAGCTTGGGCGAGGCCGGCCTCGCCGAACAGCGCCAGCGCGACGAAGCCGAGCAGCGTGAACCCGTTGTTGCTCTGGCTCATGGTCGCGATGAACGCGCCGCGGCGCTCGCGCCCGTGGCCGAGCCCTCGACTGATGAGCCACGCGGCGGCGGCGGTGAGCAGCCAGCCCGAGGTGGACAGTACGGGCAGCAGCGCTGACGACCGATCGATGCGGGCGATCCACAGTGAGAACAGCGTGATCGTGGTTTGGCAGCCGAAGAAAGCGACGTTGAAGAGCCGGCGCGAGGCCGAAGCGGGCGCCCCCAGCTTCCTCCAGATCGCCCCCAGCAGGACCGGGCCCAGCACCCAGCCCACCACGGTCAGGTAGGGTAAGAACAGCCGACTCACGGGGGCCCGGCTCATAACACGCAGGGGCTCGGGGCGCGGCGCGCGATTGACGCGGCGGCCGCCCATCATCTCGGCGCTAGCGCGCGCGGCGACGCGCTAGGCTCCGCCCATGCACGTCTCGTCCCGCACGCGGCTCGCGCTCCTGGCCCTGGCAGGGCTGGGGGCCGCCACGGCGCTCGCATACCCGACCGACGAAAAGCGCGTACGAAAGTCGGCGGATGCCTTGATCGCGGCCGCCAACGTGGGCGATTCGGCGCTCGTTCAGGCGCTCGAGGCGTACGCGGTCGAGCGCGTGAGCGTCCGCGTCAGCGAGCTCGCTGAGCCGCTGGTGGGGCGGGCAGCGCTGGTGGAGGCGGTGCGAGAGGCGCGGAAGCTCGAGCCGCAGCTGCACTTCCAGCTCGACGCCGTGGACGTGCGCGTCGAAGGAGGACGGGCGCGGCTCGAGGCTGACGTCGTCACCAGCGTGCGGCCCGAGGTGCCGGAGCTTCGCCGACCTCGCCGGAGCTCCGCCGTCTTCGAGAAGCGCGGCGACACCTTCCGGCTCGTCACCGCCGAGGTCGGTGGCGAGCGCCTCGACCAACCCGAAGCTCGACCCTAGCCGGCGCGCTAGCGGTAGGCGGGAGCGCGCGCGTTCAGCCGCGACAGATGTGCCAGGCTTTGGGCTGGAGAAAAGCTTGAATGCCCAGCGTCGACAGCGTCGAGCCAATGCCCGAGTGCTTGCGTCCCGTCCAGGGCAGGCGCGGGCTCACGCGGTCGCAGCAGTTGACGTACGCGCTTCCGACCGGCAGCTGCGCCAGCAGCCCCTCCGCGCGAGTCTCATCCTGAGTGTAGACGGCGGCGGTGAGCCCGTACTCCGTATCGGCCATCGCGGCGGCCGCCGCCTCGTCGTTCGGGACGCTGCAGATCCCGATGATCGGGCCGAAGCTCTCGTCGCGCATGAGCTGCATGCTCTGCTTGGCGTCGCCGATCACCGTCGGCTCGAAGAACGAACCGGGGCGCGCGGCCCGCTTTCCGCCCGTGAGCAGCTTGCCTCCTTGCGCGATCGCGTCCGCCACTTGTGACTCGAGCTCGCTCAGCGCCACGTCACCCCGACAGAGCGGGCCGATGTAGGTGGCCTCGTCGGTCGGCTCGCCGAGCTTGAAGCGGCTCACCTCGGCCACGAAGGCGTCGACGAAGTCCGAGTACACGCGCTCGTGCACGTAGATGCGCTCGACGGCGCAGCAGCTTTGACCGGTGTTGTAGAACGCGCCGTCGGCCACGGCGGCCGCGACGGCTGCCACATCGACGTCGTCAGCAACGTACGCCGGGTCTTTGCCGCCCAGCTCGAGCTGCAGGCGCACCATGCGCGGCGCGACGACTTCGGCGATCTTCCGGCCCGTGGCGTAGGAGCCCGTGAAAAAGACGCCATCGACGGGGAGGGCGACCAGCGCCGCTCCCAGCTCCTTACCCCCGATCAGCGCTTGGAACACGCCGCTCGGTACGCCCGCCTCATGCAACAGTCGGGCGATCGCGAGCCCGGTGATGCAACACAGCTCACTCGGCTTGTAGAGCACCGCGTTACCGGTGAGCAGCGCGGGCACCAGCACGTTGCAGCCGACGAAGTACGGATAGTTCCAGGCCGACACGTTGGCGACGACGCCCAGCGGCTCGAAAACGATGCGCTCTTCCAGCGCCTCGCTGGCCGTGCCCAGCACCACGCGGGGCGCGAGCTCGGCCTCGAAGTGCTCGAGGAAGAAATCCAGGCGCGGCAAGAGCCCGCTCAGCTCGCTGCGTGACTGGCTGATGGGCTTGCCCACCTCGCGCGTGAGAGTCTGCGCGAGCTCTTCTCGGCGCTCGCTGACCAGGTCGCGAAACTTGCTCAAGGTTCGCCGGCGCTCGCTGGCGGCGAGCGAGGCCCACGCCGGCTGCGCAGCGCGCGCCCTCGCGAGCCGCGCCGGCAGCTCGTCCGGTGGCGTCTCAGGCAGGCTTTCGATGACCTCGCCGCGGGCAGGGTTATGCACGTTCATCGGCTCGCGTCCCTCCGTGCTCGCAGATCCCACAGCATGCAACCCAGCACGACGACGCTCAACCACAGCAGGCACGCCATGAGCAGGTGAATGACCTGCAAGTAGCCGGGCGCCGCCAGCCAAATGTTCACGAGGCCAATCACGAGCGCCAGCGCGCCGCCCGCGTACAGCGCCGCCCCGACGCGCTGCACCCCAGCCGCGTGCGTCGCGTCGCGCGCCCGGCTGCCGGCGATCCACAGGCCCGCCACGCCGAGCAGCGCGAGGAGCGGGTGCACCACGCGCAGCTTGCCGAGCAGGTGCCCGCCGGCGGCCTGGTCGTTTTGCAAGTGTTCCAGCGTGCCCCGACCTTGGACCGGGTAAACGGTGTCGCCGAGAGCCGTGATGGCGCCCGTCATCGAGACGAGCAGCAGCAGCAGGCCCGCGCCCAGGACCCAGCGAAACGCCCCGTCCAGCGCGCGAGCCTCCGCGCCTCCAGGCGCGCCCTCGCGCTCGAGGCGGCGGGGCGAGCTGAAGTAGCTGGCAGCCCCCAGCGCGCCGAGCAAGAGCGAGGTCGTGATCAGGTGAGCGGGCATGACGACGACGCGGTCGATCGACAGGTTCGAACCAACCAAGCTCAGCAGCACCAGGCGCGCGCCGATCGCGACCTCGACGAGCATCAGAAACAGCGCCGCGTAAGTCGCGAGCCGCGCCGGGTGGCGCTTCGGCAAGCGGAACGAGAGCCAGGTGAGAGCGACCACACTGAGGAAGTCGAGCCCGGAGGTGACGCGATGCGTGAGCTCGATCCAGGTTTCGACGCTCTTCGGTAGGTGGGCCACTTCCCCGTGGCAGGTGGGCCAGTGCTGGCCGCAGCCAGCCCCCGAGCCCGTGATGCGCACGACCGCGCCCATCAGCACGACGAGGATGGTCGCGATCGTGACGCCGCGCGCGGCCGCCGCGAAGGTCGGGCTGGTCGGCGTGAGGAGACGCTCGTCGGCGTCGCGTTCGGGGGAGATGTACGCGGTATCGGCCGAAGCAGGCATGTGCCGGCGTCTGTGCCATGGCCGCCGCGACGCGACCACCGCGCCTTGGGGACTATAGTTAATAAAGTTAAGAAAAAACGACGAGTGCGCGGCCCCGTTGAGCGGTGCGTAAATGTTAACGATTACAAGGTTTTATCCACATTTTGGAGGCCCATCCAGCGGATGCCCTTCGACCGTCATCGCCCAAATTTGGGGGAATAGAGCGATGTTGATGTCGCTTCTAACGTGTCGATTTGTATGCATAAATTAGCTGTTTGCGCTATGTGGGACCGGTTCCAGGTTCTCGCGTTGCGCAGGTAGGCGGGGTGAGGTACCTTCACGCTCGAGCGCGGCACAGCCAGGCTGTCGCCTGCTGCGCGCAAACCCAAGAGTTGAGGAGAGGACTTCAGCAATGAGTCAGGCGTTCTTCCCGGGCATTGAAGCGATTCGTTACGAGGGGCCGAACAGCGAGAACCCGCTCGCGTTCCGCTACTACGATAAAGACAAGGTCGTGCTCGGCAAGACCATTGCCGAACACCTGCGTTGTGCCGTTTGCTACTGGCACACGTTCGCCTGGCCCGGCTCCGACGTGTTCGGTGGCGGCACCTTCGATCGTCCGTGGTTCAAGGTGCAGAGCCCCATCGAGGCGGCAGAGCTCAAGCTGAAGGTGGCCTTCGAGTTCTTCCAGAAGCTCGGCGCTCCGTACTTTACGTTTCACGACCGTGACATCGCGCCCGAGGGCGCCACGCTCAAAGAGAGCCACGCGAACCTCGACAAGATCATCGGCCTCGCCGAGAAAGAGATGGCGCGCACCGGCGTGAAGCTGCTCTGGGGCACCGCCAACCTCTTCAGCCACCCGCGCTACATGAGCGGCGCGGCGACCAATCCCGATCCCGAGGTGTTCGCGTACGCCGCCGCCCAGGTGCGCAAGATCCTCGACATCACGCACGGGCTGAAGGGCGAGAACTACGTGCTGTGGGGTGGCCGTGAAGGCTACGAGACGCTGCTCAACACCGACATGAAGCGCGAAGTCGATCAGCTCGGTCGCTTCCTTTCGCTGGTCGCCGAGCACAAGCACAAGATCGGCTTCAAGGGGACGCTGCTCATCGAGCCGAAGCCGAAAGAGCCGACCAAGCACCAGTACGACTACGACAGCGCGACCGTTTACGCCTTCCTGCAGCGCTACGGCCTGGAGAAGGAGTACAAGGTCAACATCGAGGCCAACCACGCCATCTTGTCGGGGCACAGCTTCCAGCACGAGGTCGCGTACGCCTACGCCAACAACATCTTCGGCAGCCTCGACATCAACCGCGGCGACGATCTGCTGGGCTGGGACACCGATCAATTCCCGAACGACGTGCCGCAGCTCGCGCTCGTGCTCGCCACGTTCCTCAAGAACGGCGGCTTCACGACGGGCGGCATGAACTTCGACGCCAAGCTGCGCCGCCAGAGCATCGATCCCGAAGATCTGTTCCACGCCCACATCGGCGGCATGGACGTGCTGGCGCGCTCGCTCCTCGTCGCAGAGAAGATCGTGAGCGATGGCAAGCTCGAGCAAGCCGTCAGCGAGCGCTACGCCGGCTGGCGTACGGATCTCGGCGAGCGCATCGCGAGCGGCAAGCTCAGCTTGGCCGAGCTCAGCGATCACGTGCTCAATAGCGGCATCGAGCCGAAGGCGCGCTCCGGTCGCCAAGAGGCGCTCGAGAACCTCGTCAACCGCTACGTCTGAGTCGAACGGCGCTCAGCGCCGCTCTGTTCGCCGCCGTCATCGTCCTTGTCGGACATGGCGGCGGCTTGCTTTGCGCTGAGCGGCGAGAGCACGATGCCCAGCTCGCGGCGGAGCGCGCGCGCGCGGGCGCCGCGCAGGAAGGTGCTCACCACCGCCGCAAGGAAGAGGGCGTCCACCATCAGCGCCGGGACTACCAGCGACTTCGGCGCCGCAGGCATGCCCACGACGTGGCGCGCGGCGTAGTACGACCAAGCCTGGTGGAAGATGACGCGCACGAAGCAGGCGGTCGCCCCGAGCCGGTAGATCGAAATCGTCCAGCTTCGCCAGCGCTCGAAGTCGGCCGCCGGTACGTGCGCGAAGCTCTCGTGCCTCCGACCCTGTGCGTCGAGCTTGGCGATCATGAACCAGATACCCAGGAAGATCGCGCAGATGTCGAAGAAGTCGAGGTGGTTCACCGGGCCGGGTGTAGCACGTCTCGGCCAAAATCCTGCCTCAACGGCCGTGTGAGCGGGAACCGGCCGATGGGCTTGGGGAAGGCGGCGGAAGCCGAGGGCGTACTACCAAGCTGAACATGAGACGCCCGGTTTCGCCCGACCCTCTCGACCCCCAGGTCCTCGGTATCCTGCTTGCGGGCGTGCTGGCGCAGACGCGGCCTGAATGCTCGCAGGAAGCCCGTCTCAATTTGGACCTGCGTCCGAGCGGCATTCACCGCGTCGTGGGGCCGCGGCTCCCCGGTGAGCCCGAGAGCTAACGAGCGCGCCTGGGCGGTGCTCCGCGGCTGTCGCGTCGACGTCGTTGTTTAGGGCGCGCTGTGCTGCGCGGCGGGCGGCGGAGGCAGCGTTTGGTCGGCGGGGGGGCGCTCGCGCAAGCAACGATCGATACCGGCGAGGATGTCGGGCGGAGCGCCGACGGGGAGCTTGGGCGTGCCGAGCACGTGCGTGAACAGACGGTCGACGTCGGGCCAACCGTTCTTCTTGAAATTCAGCCAAACGAACATCGCGCGGCCCTTGATGTTCGCGTCCGGTACGCCTCCGCCGCGACCGCCGTACCAGGCGCGTGAGTCGCTGCTGTTGTTGCGGTTGTCGCCGAGGACCCAGGTTTCACCGGGCTTCACGCGATAGGGCCCCTGCCTACCGTCGGCGCGCCCCTCTTCGTACAGCGTGAGGTACGAGTACTCGCCCAGGTATTCCATGTACAGATCGCCGCGCTTGACGATGCCCTCGGCCTCGTCGAACTCGTACTTGCCGACCTTGCAGCTGGGGACGCGCCAACCGTTGATGATGGGGTGGCCGCTCTCGACCACGAGCTCGTCACCTTCGATGGCGATCACGCGCTTGATGTAGTCAGGGTGCTCGGCGTGCGGGTTGGGCTCCGGATACGCAAACACCATGACGTCGCCGCGCTTCGGCGGCAGGCGGGTGAAGAGCCGCGTGTTCGTGAAAGGGATGGGCGGGCCGTAGGCCAGCTTGTTGACGAAGATGTGATCTTGGATCTGCAGCGTGGGCAGCATCGACCCGCTGGGGATCTTGAATGCCTCCACGACCGCGGCGCGCAGCAGGAACGCGACGCCGATGGCGACGCCGATCGACTCGAGGTACTCGCGCAGCTCACCCTTTTGCCAGGGGCCGAGGTGCTTGTTCACGAGCCGCGTGGCGCGATCGTAGCGCTCGAGGAAGCCGTGCTCGTCGAACGCCGTCTTGTTCATCGAGTCGCGCAGGTCTTCGAGGGCTTCCCCGAGCTCGCCGCGCGAATCGGACGTCAGCGTGCGCTCGACGGCGCCGCGGTTCTTGCGCTGAATGCGCTCGGCTTCGTCGAGTAGGTGAGCGGCGTGCTCGAACTCGCGCCGCACCTTCTTGGGCACGTCCGCGCGCTCGTTGCTGCTCAGGTACTGCGCGCCCGGCAGCGCGTGCCGGTAGCTGTAGAGCACCATCTCGAAGATCGTGAAGAGGACGATCAGCGTCGGAACGGGCTGATCTTTGACCCAATACTGGATCGTGTCCCAGAGCGTGACCTGGATGACTTGTTCACTGGGCGCGACGAGGTTGTAGGTGAGGACCGACAGCCCCGCGGGGACGATCACGAACCAAAACGGCCAGATGAGGTAACGAATAGTCTTGGGGTTCACGAACGCCTGAACTCCATTAGCACTGCAGCCCGCGGAACAATTCCCTAAAAGCGGCCCTCGGCCGAAGGGCATTCGGCCCGTATTCCCGACGTGGCGCTCCGGCCCACGGATCGCGCCTTCTCCGCGAGAACGCGAGTCAGTCGCGCGGGCCGAGCAAGAGAGCGTAGTCCGCGCGCACGGCGTGGTCGCCGGCCGCGCCTGCGGGGGGAGCCGAGCGGCCGAGCGCGCCGGAGTTGTCGAGGATCAGGAAATACTGCCCCACCGGTAGTGGAACCGGCTGCTGGGTCCGCTGCGCGCGGCTGGCAGCGCCGTCGAACAGCGGCGGCGTCACCATCGGGCAGGGGCCCTGGGACCGGACGTAGCGGTCGAGCATGCCGTCACCCAAAGGCTTCGGCACGATCTGGTAGTCGAGTGACTCGGCGCCGTCGATCTCCAGGGTGACGGTCAGCGCGGAGTCGTCGTCGGTGACGGCGATCGGCCCGATGTAGTCCTGCCCGTGCAGGTGCACTTCGGTGCGCTCGTTGACGAGCACGCGCTTTTTACTGGTGATGTCGAAGGGCTTGAACGGCTTCTGTCCCTTGGGGATGAAGCCGAGGCCGAAGTCGGTTCGACCGTCGTCGCCGTAGCGAATGACGGTGAAGCCTCGCTCGAGCTGCGCGTCCAAAATGTGCCGTCCGATCTCGTCCGGATTCACGTTCGCGGCCGCAACCGCGAGGCCGGCTTGGGCGAGCGTCGAGTCGACCGATAGCAGCTGGAACGCAGCGGCCTCCACCGTCTTCGGGCGGAAATAGACGTAGAGCGCGCCATCGCTCATCTGAAAATCGGGCGCGTATTCGACGAGGCCGCGCGACGTGAAGCCGAGCTTGCCGGTGACGTTCGTCCAAGCGTACCCCTTGCCCGTGTACTGCAGCACGAACGACTTGCGTGCCTCTTCGTCGAGCACTTGCGACTGGCAGCTCTCGGCGAAGAAGCGGCCGACCACGGGCTCTTGGTCGCTGAGCTTCAGGGCGGTGCCGGCCTTCAGCATCTCTTCACAGAAGCGATCCAAGCCGAACTTCAGCACGTCGAAGCGCAGCGACTTGTTGGCCGGATCATTGACGACGCCGGCGCCCAGCACGCGCAAGGAGCCGTCTCCCATGCTCTCGCGCGAGCCACAGGCAGCGGTCAGCAGCCCGAGACCGAGCGAAAGGGCGAGGTGGGACCAGGGCCTGAACATCGCGGCCAGCATAGCTTGACAGGGCGTAGGGCCCGGCGAAAAAGTGTCGTCGCTTCGCATGGATAAGATCGCAGTTCTTGGTGCTGGCGCCTGGGGCACCGCCCTCGGCCGGCACTTGTCCGAGCAAGGCCCCGTCTCGCTCTGGACATGGCAGGCCGAGCACGCCGCTCGGCTCGTAGCCGAGCGAGAGAACCGCGCATTCCTCCCGGGCTTCTCGCTCGGGCCGCAGCTGACGCCGACCGCCGACATCGAGAGCGCGCTCTCGGCGGCGCGCTTCGTCGTGCTCGCGGTGCCGAGCGAGGCAGTGCGCGGGACCTTGGCCCTCGCCGCCCCTCACTTGGTCGAGGGCGCCACGTTGGTGATCGTCGCCAAGGGCATCGAGCCGACGTCGCTGATGCTGCTGTCGGAGGTCACCGCGGACGTGCTCGGAGTCGAGGCCGAGCCTCGCTGCGTGTTTCTCTCGGGGCCGAGCTTCGCGCTCGAGGTCGCGCAGGAGCTGCCGACCAACCTCGTGGCTGCGGGGCAAGATGCGACGCGGTCGCTCGCGGTTCAGCAACGCTTCGCGAGCGATCGACTACGCGTCTATTCCAGCGATGACCCGGCGGGCGTGCAGGTCGGCGGCGCGCTCAAGAACGTGATCGCGATCGCGGCGGGCGCCTCCGATGGGCTCGGCTTCGGTCACAACACGCGCGCGGCATTGATCACGCGCGGCCTCGCTGAAATGGCGCGCTTAGCCGTCGCCAAGGGCGGCAGCGTGCTCACCCTCGCGGGGCTCGCGGGGCTCGGAGATCTGGTCTTGACCTGCTCCGCGGAGCTGTCGCGCAACCGCACCGTCGGCTTCGAGCTCGGTCGCGGACGCAAGCTCGACGAGGTGCTCTCCGGGCTCGGGCACGTCGCCGAGGGCGTGACGACGGCGCACAGCGCGTATCACCTGGCGGAGCGGCTCGGGGTCGACGTGCCGATCACGAGCGAGGTGTACGCGGTGCTCTACGAGGGGAAGCCAGTAGCTCGGGCCGTACGCGATCTGTTGGCGAGGCCGCTGAAGAAGGAGCGAGAGTGATGCGCGAGGTGCTCGGTGCGGCGGCGGTGCTCGGGCTCTTGGCTTGGTCGGGGCGAGCGAGCGCGCAGCTCCAGCCGGGGCAGCCGCAGCCAGTCCAGGGCGGCGTCACCTTTCAGCAGCCGACCTTTCCGCAGCCGGTCTACTACCAAGCCGCGCCGGTGCGCGAGCGCACCTCGCTGGAGCTTGGTGTGCTGTACGGCGTCGCCGGCGCTTATGGAGCGGGCATCGGTGTCTGGCTCTCCACGGAGGTTGGCTTCGAAGACCCGGCCCTGTTCTTGATCCCCCCCGCCATCCTCGGCGTGGGCGCGCCGGTGGGCGTGTATTTCATGGATCGCCCGAGGTTCAAGCGCGGGGCCCCCGCCGCCATCGCGACCGGGGCTCTGATCGGCGCCGGGGAAGGGCTCGGTATCTGGGGCTACCAAGTCGTGCGCGCTCGAAAAGAAGACGAGTGGGGCTTTCGCGGCCTGGCTCGCGCGGAGGCGATTGGCTCGACGCTCGGCGCCGCGGGCGGCCTCGCGCTCAGCTACTTCCAGTCACCGTCACCGAAGAGCAGCTTGCTCATCTCGAGCTCGGTGTTGTGGGGCACGGCCGTGGGCTCGATGTTCGGCTATGGGGCGACGGCAGCGGGCCAGGGCTATGGGCGCTCGAACGACGGCGCGGCCCTCGGTGGACTGATCGGCTTCAACGTGGGCCTCGCTGCGTCGGCGGCCCTGTCCACCGTTTACATCCCGAGCTACAAGTCGCTGGGCGCGATGTGGTTGGGGGCGGGCATCGGCTTCGCGGCGTCTCTACCCATTTACCTGCTGTATGCGGGTGACGGCGGCCCTCCTGCCAAGCGCGGCATGATCTTCAGCGGTGTGGCCACCACGCTGGGCATCGGCGCGGGCGCGCTCTTCACCTTCGGCTCTCGCGATGCAGCGAGCGCGGACGCTCCGCCGGCGTTCGCGCGCATCTACGGCTTCGCGCCGTTCGCGGTCGAGAGCGGCGCTGGCCTCGCCGTGTCGGGTGAGCTGAATTGACGGTCCCCAGCCAAGGATAGGCGACGCCGTGGGTCCGACGGGCCATGATCCGTCGATGTTTGTTGGCGAGCGCCTTCGTGTGCGGCTTAGTCTTGGCACGGCCTGCGGGCGCCCAGCCGAAGCCCAGCCCGCCCACCGCCTCCTTCACCTACGACTTCGCGCCTGACGATCTCATCGGCGATACGCTCGCGACGACGCCACCGCTGCTCCGGGTTCGCCCGCATCCGTTGCGCGTGATGCTCCTTCGACCCCGCGCCTCATTCGTGCCCGAGATGCTCAAGTCCGTAGAGCTGATGTGACGTGCTCGGCGCGGCGCTTGCGCCGTGGCAGAATCAGCTGATGCTGAGGGACAGCACGCGGATGGGCGGGATATGCCTCGACGGTTGCCTCGAAGATTCCGAGTGCGGTCCGGGCAATATCTGCGAATGCGGTGACCCGGTGGGCCAGTGCGTCCCCGCGACGTGCAAGTCGGACGCTGACTGCGGGGGCGCCTTCTGTAAGCGCTACGATATTTCTCGCGGCTGCGGGCGCAGCGGCTTCGCGTGCCAAACAGCCGCGGATAGCTGCCGGTCCTGGAAGCCGAGCTCGCGGCGGCCGCTCGCCCAGCCGCTACTGCTACCGACGAGATGACCTCGGCCGACGAGCTGGTGGCGTTGGCACACGGCATCGTGCCGCCGCGCCTGCGCGCCGAGCTGGCGCGGGCGGCATTTTCCGAGGTGATCGCGCCGTGCGCCCAGGCTCTTCTGGCGACGCGCAGGCCCGTGAGCCGCGAAAATCAGGTTCTTTCAGCCTGACTCGCTGTGCGGGGCAGCGCCTTCTGATACCCTTTCCGCCCGGATGGCAACGGTCCGCTACTTCCCGAACGATGGCCCGCCGATTTTGACGGGGCTGCACAAGCCCGTCACGACGCTGGGGCGGGCGCTCGGCAACGACATCCACCTGCCTGACGCCAGCGTGGCGCATCACCACGCCCAGATCGTGTTCAACGGGCGCGACTTCCAGCTGGAGGAGCTCGACCGTGAAGGCGAGATCCTGATCAACGGCAAGAAGAAGCGCCGCGCACGCCTCGCCAACGGTGATCGGATCACGCTCGGCAAATCGCAGCTCGCGTTCAGCTTTTTCACGGAGGTTTCCGAGGCCCCCGCCACCGAGACGACGAAGAAGAGCGACAAGAGCGACATCGAAGGCATCCGGCGCCTGCAGGCGTTCAGCGAGCGACTGATGACGAGCCGCTCCGTCGATGAGCTGCTGGAGGCCTTGCTCGACGCGATTATCGAGCTCACGGGCGCGGGGCGCGGCGTCGTGCTCCTGGTCGATCCGGGCGACTCGAAGGACACGGTGCCGCGCGTGCGCGCGTCGCGCAACCTGCAGCGTGAGGCCATTCAAGACGCCTCCGGGGTCATCAGCGACAGCATGGTGCGGCAGGTGATCGAGTCGCGACGGCCGGTCATCGTCAGCGACGCCCTGACCGACACCACCTTCGGCAAGAGCGAGAGCGTGATCGCGCTCAAGCTCTCGAGCGTCATGTGCGTGCCGCTGCTCAGTCAGGGCGAGGCCATTGGCGCGCTCTACGTCGCCAACGACGAGGTCAAGCACCTGTTCGAGCGGCCGCAGCTCGATCTGTTGCAGATCTTCGGCGCGCAGGCCTCGCTGATCCTGCAAAACGCGATGCTGCTCTCAGCGCTGCGGGCCGACAAAGAGAAACTCAGCGCCGAGCTCTCCGACAAGCGCTTCGGCGAAATCATCGGCAGCTGTCCGTCGATGCTCGAGGTGTTTCGCAAGCTGCAAAAGGTGGCCGGCACCGACATCAACGTGCTCATCACCGGCGAAACGGGCACCGGCAAGGAGCTGATCGCGCGTGAGCTTCACCGCCGCAGCAACCGCGAGAAGGGCCCGTTCATCACCGTCAACTGCGGCGCCATCCCCGAGAACCTGATCGAGAGCGAGATGTTCGGTCACGTGAAGGGCGCCTTCACGGGCGCGGTGGCCAGCCGCTCGGGCAAGTTTCAGCAGGCCGACGGCGGCTCGCTGTTCCTCGACGAAATCGGGGAGCTGCCGCCGCCGATGCAGGTCAAGCTGCTGCGCGCTTTGCAAGAGCGCGTGGTCTTCCGCGTCGGCGACAACCGCCCCGAGAAGTGCGACATTCGCATCGTCGCCGCCACCAACCGCAACCTCGAAGAGATGATCAAGACCGGCGAGTTCCGGGAAGATCTCTACTATCGCCTGAACGTGGTGAACCTGTGGCTACCGCCGCTGCGCGATCGCGGCGACGACGTGTTCATCATCGCCAAGGCGCTCCTGAGCAAGCACGCGGACGAGCTGAACAGCCCGGTGCGCGGCTTCTCGCCGCAGGCGCTGGCCGCGATCAAGAAATTCAGCTGGCCGGGCAACATTCGTCAGCTCGAGAACCGCATCAAGAAGGCGCTCGTGCTTTGCGATCAGACGCTGCTCGGCCCCGAAGATTTGGATCTCGGGCCCGAGGCAGAGCAACCGATCGTGCCGCTCGAGAAGGCCAAGGAAGATTTCCAGCGCCGCTACGTGCTGGAGGTGCTCGAGCGCAACAACGGCAACCGCACCCAGACGGCGCGCGACCTCGGCGTCGATCCGCGCACGATCTTCCGCTACCTCGAGAAGGAGCAGAATCCGATGCCGAGCGGGGCCACGCAGAGCGCGCTCATCGATCCGGAGTGACGTGAGCTCGCGGCTGACTCGTGAGGCGCCGCTGCTCGATTTCGGCCCCGCCGTGAAGACGGCCGGCTTCTTGGTCCGCGACCACGAGCTGGTGCTCAGCGAGCTTTCGGACCTGCAAGTGAGCGGCGCCCCCGTGCGAGCCGTGAACAAGCGCCGCGCCGAGTTCCTGGCGGGGCGCTGGGCGGCGCAGCAGGCCTTGGCCGCGCTCGGCGTGGCGGCCACGCCCGAGCGCAACGAAGACGGCAGCCCGCGCTGGCCCGCGCACGTCGCGGGGTCCATCACGCATGGGGCCGAGCGCGCGCTGTGCGCCGTCGCGCTGGCCCGCGACGTGCGCTCGCTCGGCATCGACGCCGAGCGGCTGATGGACGCCCGCGCCAGCGAGGAGCTCCGCGCGCGCATCTGCAGCGACGCCGAGCGTCAGGCCATGACGTCGGGGCTCGCCGTACCGGAGCACCACGCCGTCACGCTCGCGTTCTCCGCCAAAGAGAGCCTCTATAAGTGCTTGTATCCCTTCGTGGGACATTTCATGGACTTTCACGCCGCGCGCGTGCTGTCGATCACGGGCGAGCTGCACGACGCCCGAGGGCGCGGTGAGCTCGTGCTCGAGCTGGCGCTGGACTGGAGCGCGGAGTTTCAGGCTGGGCGAACGCTCACGGCGCGTTGGGCGCTGGAAGCCAATCGCGTCGAGACGGCTGTCCTACTTCCCGCCTAGCGACTGACGTCACGGCGCCGGTCAGCGCTGGCGCCGCGACGCATTTTTTCAGCGCGCGGGGCTTGCGCTGGAGGCCGCCTGAATTATGTGAGTCCCAACTCAATAATCCAGTGGCCGCTCCTCCCCGCAACGCCAGCGCCGGAAAGCTCAAATCTCCGGAATCAATGGGAAAAGCTCCCGGTGCTCGCACGCGTGGTCGCCCGCCGGTCATCTCTACCGAGCGCCTGCTCGAGGTCGCGCGCGAGGTGTTCTTGGAGCTCGGCATCCGCGCCACCACCTCTGAGGTGGCGAGCCGCGCGGGTATCGCGGAGGGCACGATCTTCCACCGCTTCAAATCGAAGGAAGAGCTGTTCCGCTCCGCCATGAATTTCGATCCGGACGCGGCCCTGTCTCTGGTGGAGACGCTGCTCGCGCGCGCGGGCGCTGGGGAGCTGCGCGCGACCTTGATCGAGTTCGCCGAACGCTTTCTCGATTTCGGCCGCGTGGCGATGCCGGTGATGGTCATGTCGTGGTCGAACCCCGAGCATCAGCTGTGCTCCGAGCGCAGCTCCGAGCGCGCTTCGCGCTATCGCCGGACGCTGACCGCCCTGTGCACGTACCTCGAGTCGGAGATGGATGGTGGACGGCTCCGCCGCGGTCCCGCCGAGACGATGTCGCGCATGCTGATCGGCAGCTTGCACCACTACTGCATGATTGAGCATTTCGTCAGTGGCCCCCATGATTCGCTGCCTGCCAAGCAGTTCGCGGCGCAAGTCGTCGACGTACTCTTGGCGCAGGACACCGGGGCAAGCCGCGCTGCTCCGGATATGCAAGGAGTTTAGTCTTGAAACACCCGCAATTTATCCGGTTCTTTGCCGCTTCTTCTGGCCTGGCGCTGGCTTCGACGCTATCGCTCGCGGCCCACGCGACGCAGCCGCTCGAGTCTTTCCTCGAGCGCGCCAAGACCCACAGCTTCGACGCGCGCGAGGCGGCCGCCACCGAGACTCAGCGCGACGCGGAGGCGAGCGCCGCCCTGGGCAGGCTGACGCCGTCGTTCTCGGCGCGAGGGGTGTACACGCGTAACCAAGAGGAAGTCGCGGCCGAGTTCCCGCTGCAGCCGGGCATGGACCCGATCAGACTGGTCATCACGCCGCTCAACCAGCTCGACGCCTTTCTGCAGCTCGACGTGCCGATCATCGATCTGGCCAGCTATCACCGCTACAAAGCCGCGATCGCGCTGCGTGAGAGCGCGAGCGAGCAGCGCGGCGCTACGACCATCGACGTGTCGCGCAGCGTCGCGCGCGCTTACTATCAGTTCTTGGGTGCAGGGGCGCTGCTGCGCTCCGCGCAGGAGTCGATCAAGCTGGCGCAGGCGAACCTCCAGAACGTCGACGATCGCCGGGCCGCCGGCGCCGCGACGGATCTGGATCACGAGCGCGCGGCCGCCAGCGTGGCGCGCGCGGAGCAAGATTTGGCCGACGCGGAGCTGGGAGCGGCGCTGGCGGCTCGCGCGCTCGAGACGCTGAGCGGTCTCTCGCCCGAGGTCGCGCAGGCGTTCCCGGAAGACGATCTGCGCGGCGAGGGCGCGCTCGGCAACTGGGTGAGCTTGGCTGGCGGCACCCCCGGCCAGCGCGCGGCGCAGAAGCTCGGCGAGGCCGCGGAGCAGAACCGCAAGGCGGCCAGCCGCGCGCTGTGGCCGACGCTGGCAGGCTCGGCGCAAGAGCGCATCACCAACGCGACCGGCTTCGGCGGCAGAAACGCGACCTACACGCTGCAGCTGGTGCTGTCGTGGCGCCTCGACTACGGCACTTGGGCCGGGAGCGACGCGCAGGCAGCCGCGCTCGAGGTGCAGCGCGTGCGGGTCGAGCGCACGCGGCGCGCGTCCGAGGACGCGGCCTTCGAGGCGTTCAAGCGGGTGGAGGCCGGCATCGCCAAGAGCCGCTCGGCGCGCGCGCAGGAGGCAGCCGCCAAGCGCGCCGCCGATCTCTCGCTGGAGCGCTACTCGGCGGGCGTGGCGACGCAGCTCGACGTCACCCAAGCCCAGCGCGACGCCTTCCTCGCCTCCTCCGCCAAGATTCAAGCCGACGCCGACCTGGCGTTTTCGCGCGCGGCCCTGCGCCTCGCGACTGGCGTCTCCGTTTCCGACAAAAGGCCCCGCTGACAAGTCCATGCTCACCTCATCCGTCGTTCGCCGCTCCGCGCTCTGCTTCACGCTCCTCGCCGCCATCAACTCCGTCGCCTGCACTGGAAAGAACGCCGACGCTGCCGCGGGCGTTCGCGAAGAGCCGGCCGTCTCCGTGCAAACGGAGCTGGCGCGGCTGATGGAGGTGCCGCGCACGCTGCGGCTCACGGGCACGCTGCGCGGTGATCGCGAGACCGACCTCGCCGCCAACGCCAACGGCCGCGTGCTGGCGACGTCGGTGGAGCGAGGCGAGCAGATCAAGCCAGGCCAAGTGCTCGCCAAGCTCGATACTCGGGCGGCGGCGCTGTCGGCCGCGGAGGCGCGCGCCCAGGTCGACACCACGCGCGCGCAAGAAGAGCTGGCGCGCACCGAGTGCGACCGCTACGAGCAGCTCAAGGCGAAGGGCGCGATCAGCGATCTCGAGTATCAGCAAAAGATCGGCCAATGCCGGACGCTGCCGCTCAGCGTGCAGGCGGCCTCCGCGCGCGCCGCCCTCGCGGCCCAAAACGTCGGCGACGGGGTGATCCGGGCCCCGTTCGCGGGCGTCGTCACCGAGCGCTTCGTCGAGGTCGGGCAGTTCGTCCGCCAAGACTCGCGCGTCGTCACGATCGTGTCCGCGGATCCCCTGCGTCTGGAGATTGCCATTCCGGAGGCCCAGGTGGCGAGCGTGAAGGAGAACGCGGACGTGTCGTTCTCGGTGGCGGCGTATCCTGGCCGCAAGTTCACGGGCAAGGTGCGCTTCGTGTCGGGGGCTCTCCGCGCGACGACGCGAGACTTGGTGGCGGAGGCGATCGTCGAGAACTCCGACCGCGCGCTCTTGCCGGGCATGTTCGCGGACGTGGAGCTGGTGATCGGCTCGCAGAAGCTGCCGACGGTCGCGGCCCGTTCGCTGCGCGTCGTCGACGAGCAGACGCGGCTGTTCGCCGTCGTGGGCGGTCGGCTGGAGGAGCGCCTGGTGGCGGTCGGCCCGAAGCTGAGCGATCGCGTGGCGATCAGGCGCGGCGTGAGCGAGACCGACCAAATCGTCGTGTCCGACCTGAGCGGACTCGCCAACGGGCGCAAGGTTCGCTGAGCGCGAAATAGGAGCAATTCAGCATGCAATGGCTCGCTCAAGTCTGCGTTCGGCGCCCGGTTCTGGCGGGCGTGCTGATGCTCGTGATCGTCGTGCTGGGCGGCGTGGGCTACACCCGCCTCGGCCTCGATCAGTTCCCGAACATCGACCTGCCGTTCGTGCTCGTGACGACGACGCTCGAGGGCGCCGCGCCGGAAGAGATGGAGTCCGACGTCAGCGACAAAATCGAAGGCGCCGTCAACACCATCGACGGCATCGATGAGCTGCGCTCGACGTCGAGCGAGGGCTTTTCGCAGGTCGCGATCGCCTTCAAGATCGACAAGGGGTCCGACGTCGCGGCGCAAGACGTGCGCGACAAAGTCAGCAACGTGCTGCGTGACCTGCCGCGCGGCATCGACGCGCCCATCGTGAGCAAGGTGGACCCGCAGGCGGCGCCGGTGCTGCTCGTGGCGCTGCGCTCGAGCCAGCCCATCCGCGAGGTCACCGAAATCGCGGACAAGCGCGTGCGGCGGCAGATCGAGAGCATCTCCGGTGTCGGTCAGGTGACGATCGTCGGCGGCCGCGCGCGGCAGGTCCACGTGCGCATGGATCCGGTGAAGCTGCGCGCCTACAACCTGAGCGCGGTCGACGTTCAGCGCGCCCTGCTCGCGCAGAACCTGACCACGCCGGGCGGCAGCGTGGATACGGGCCCGCAGGCCATCACCTTGCGCATCGCCGGTCGCGTCACCACCGTCGAGGCCCTCGAGCGCCTCGTGCTGAAAGACGAGTCGGGGCACACCGTGCGCATCGGTGACGTAGCGCAGGTCGAGGACGCGGAGGAGGAGCTGACGAGCATCGCCAGTTACGACGGCGAGCGCACGGTGGTGCTGTCGATCCGTAAGCAGTCCGGCACCAACACGGTGCAGGTCGTCGACACGGTGCTCAAGCGCCTCGACGAGGTGAAGCGCACGTTGCCGGCCGGCATCAAGCTCGAGGTGATCCGCGACAACTCGGCCTCGATCCGCACCGGCGTGGGCGCCGTGAAGGAGCACTTGATCATCGGCGCCTTGCTGGCGGCGGTGGTGGTGCTGCTGTTCCTCGGCAACGCCCGCAGCACGCTGATCGCCGCCATCTCCATCCCGATCTCGATCATCGGCACCTTCGCGCTGATGTGGATGCAGGGCTTCACCCTCAACATGCTCACGCTGCTGGCGCTAGCGCTGGCGGTCGGCATCGTGATCGACGACGCGATCGTGGTGCTCGAGAACATCGTCCGCTACATCGAGGAGAAGGGCATGAAGCCCTTCCCGGCGGCGGTGCTGGCGACGCGGGAAATCGGCCTGCCCGTCTTGGCGACCACGCTCAGCTTGATGGCAGTGTTCGTGCCGGTGGCGTTCGTGGGCGGCATCCCGGGGCGCTTCCTGAAGAACTTCGGCTACACGATGGCCTTCGCGGTCGGCGTGTCGATGATCGTGAGCTTCGCGCTGACCCCGACGCTCAGCGCGCGCCTGCTCAGCGGCGTGTCGCACCAACGCGGCAAGGGGCTGAGCCGCGTCGTCGATTGGTTCTACCGCCCCGTCGAGCGCGTCTACATGGCGATCTTGGGCTGGTGCATGCGTCATCGCTGGGTCGTGGTGGTGACGTGCGCGCTCTCGCTCGGCTCGTGCGGTCAGCTGATGAAGCACATCCCTACCGGCTTCGTGCCGGTGGACGATCAGGCGCAGTTCGAGGTCAGCCTGCGCACCCCCGAAGGTACGAGCGCGGACGAGACGGCCCTGATCGCCGAGCGCGTCGCGCAAGACGTGCGAAAGTTGTCGGGTGTGCTGCACACGGTGACGACGGTCGCGGGCGGCGACGCCAAGGTTCAGAACCTCGCCAGCGTGTACGTGGCCCTGAAAGACCCGCGCGAGCGCGAGATCTCGCAGCTCGAGCTGATGGATCGGGTGCGTAAGCAAATCTTGGCGAAATTGCCGAAGACCTTGCGGGTGAGCGTGGCGGAGGTGGCGGCCATCAACGCGGGCGCCTCCTCGGCGGCCGTGCAGTACGTGCTCGCCGGTCCCGACTTGCACCAGCTCGAGTCGCTCGCGGCCAAGATGGAGCCGGAGATCAAGAAGCACCCCGCCGTCGTCGACTTCGACACCAACCTGATCACCGGCAAGCCCGAGCTGCGCGTCGCGATCGATCGCGACCGCGCCGCGGACCTAGGCGTCAACGTGTCGGACGTGGCCGACACCCTGCGCATGCTGGTCGCGGGCGTGAAGGCGTCCACGTTCGCGGAGCAGGGCGAGTCGTACGACATCCGGCTGCGCGCCGAGAAGGCGTACCGGCGCGACGTCAGCGGCATCGCCCTGATGACGGTGCCGTCGCGCAAGTATGGCACCGTGCCGCTGTCTTCGGTCGTGACCGTCACCGAAGGCACCGGTCCGTCGCAGGTGAACCGCCTCGGTCGCCAGCGCCAGGTGACGTTCATGGCCAACGTCGCGCCCGGCTTCGGCGAGAGCGACGTCGTCACGGCGATGAAGGCCGCCTTCGAAAAGCAGCACACGGGGCCCGAATACCGGCTCGTACCGACGGGGCGCTCCAAGTCCTCGTCGGAGCTGGGGGCGGGCTTCGCGCTGGCCTTCGCGCTCTCGTTCGTCTTCATGTACTTGATCTTGGCCGCGCAGTTCGAGTCGTGGCTGCAGCCGGTCATCATTTTGATCTCGCTGCCGCTCACGGTGCCGTTCGCGCTGCTGTCGCTGATCTTGTTCGGCCAAGGCTTGAACCTGATGTCGGCCCTCGGCTTGCTCGTGCTGTTCGGCGTGGTGAAGAAGAACTCGATCTTGCAGATCGACCACACCAATCACCTGCGCCAGCAGGGGCGAAGCCGGCTCGACGCGATCCTGGAGGCCAACCGCGACCGCTTGCGGCCGATCTTGATGACCACGCTGGCGTTCGTGGCCGGCATGATCCCGCTCGCCCTGTCGCGGGGCATCGGCTCCGGCAGCAACCGCAACATCTCTGGCATCGTGATCGGCGGCCAGTCGCTGTCGCTGCTGCTGACGCTGGTGGCGGTGCCGGTCGCCTACTCGCTGTTCGACGACGTCGTCGAGTGGCGGAAGCGCCGCAAGAAGCAGGGCCCCGTCGATCGCGGCGAGCGCGAGCTGGATCGGCTGCTCGGCAGCGAGTCTCCCAGCCACGCCGAGTGAGCCCGTCGAGGCGTCCCCACTCGTCTCCGAGACGGGCGGGGACGTCTGGTCAGTGCACGCCGCCCACGAGCCAGGCGAAGGCGGGCACCAACACTTCCTCGGGCGAGGCGCCGCCGCTCTTGGCGCTGGTGCTGCCCGACTCCATGGCGTCGAGCCTGAAGCCGTGGTCGCCGAACACGATCGCCAAGGTGCGCGCGGGTAGGCGCGCGAGCTGCGCGGACAGCACCTCGGCGAGCTCGTCCGCGAGGTCGTCGAGGCGAGGGGCCTCGTGGTCGCCGGGAGCCATCAAGCGCGCTTCGACCAAGTCGAGCTTCAGCAGATCACGGTGTCCCACCTTCACGCGCCGCGGCGTGCGCGCGTTCTGGCCGCGGGCGACGGGGATCTCCGACGACACCTCGCCCGTCCACGTCTTGAGCGCCTCCGGGCCGCGGCCCAGGAGCTCGAGCTGCACCGCGGACGTGGAGGGTAGGGCGCTCCACAGCAGCAGCCGCTCGGTCAACGCCACTTCTTGGGCCATGCGCCAGCGTACCCGCTGCTCGACGCGCAGCCCCAGATCGAAGCGCATGCCGTCGACGCAAATCAGCTCCACCCGGCGCGCGCCGTGCAAGCGGCCGATGCGCAGCGCGATGTCGGGGATGTCGAGCACCATGCTCGGGCGCTTGCCCCGCACGCGGAGCGCCGCGAAGGCTTCGCGGTAGCTCTGCTCGAACGACGAGGCCCACGTCGCCAGCACCTGCTTGGCAGAAGCGTCGCCGATACCGCGCGCCACCGCGTCCGCCAGCGGCACGTAGGCGCTCACGAACATGCGCTCGATGACGCTCAGCGGCTTGGGGCCGCGCGCGGTCGTCAGCTCTTCGGCCCAGGTGCGCCAGTCGCTGTCGGCGGAGGCATAGAGCGGCCCGCGCACGAACGGCTCGGGCGGCACGGGGCTCGGCTCGAAGAGCTCTTCGGCGCCGGGCGGCTCCGGGGGCAAGGCGTCGGCGATCACGGGCGGATGCGTCGAGAACGCGGCCACATCGGGCGGGCTCAGATCGATGCCGCTGACCGAGCTGGGCGGCGGCGTGAGCGCCTCGAGCACGTCGCTCGCTTCCGCCACGACGCTCCTGTCGGGCACGTCGCTCCTCTCTGGCACGTCGCTCGTCACACGTACCTCGGCCGTTCGTACCGCCGGAGGCACTACCGTTACCGCGTCATCCGACTCTGGCTCGAGCTCGCCTTCCGGCTCGGCCAAGGCAGGGGAAGCGACGACCGCTAGCGCGGGCGCCACAATTTCGACGACCACGGGCGGCTGCTGCGAGCTCTCCATCGCAGCGGCGCTCCGCGCGACCGCGGGCTGCACGGAAGGCGGAGGCGCGGTCTCGAGGCAGACGATGGCGTTCGGCGCGCTGCCTGGCATCAGCTCGTTCAGCGCCACCGGTACCGTGAACACGCGTAGGCCTCGATCCGCGCCGTTGAGGTAGAGGCGCAGAGGATGGAGCGCCGCGGCCGTGAGCAGGTAGCGGAGCACCGCGCTGTCCTCGGGGTCGAGGGTGTGATCCGCATCGGCCATGCCGCCCAGCGTTCCGAGCCCGAGCGCGATGCCGCGCAGCTCGACGAGCCGCGCGCGATAGAGTTGGTCGGCGAGCGAGAGCGCGAGGTCGGTAGCGGCCGCCACGCCGGGCGGGCAGGCGCCTCGCCGCTCGAGCGCGCTCTCGATGGCGCCCTCGATCATGACTCCCAAGCGGCCGCGGTGGCCCGGCCCTGGGGCCTCGAGCTGCACCGGGAGCAGGCCTTCCTGCTCGGCTTCGACGAGCAGCTCCGTCAAGGCACCGGGGCCGACGAAGCGGGCTACGCCAGCGTTGGCGGCCGCTTTCACCCCGCTGGCCAACGGCCCGGACGCGGTTCCTTCGGCGGGGCTGTGGGGCGGGCTTTCAACGCCGTGCGCGGCGAGCGACTCGATCATGTCGCCAAAGTGCAAAAAGCGAAGGCTTTGGCCCAGTTTTCGGCAATCGCCTGCTTCGCTCGATCCGCTTCTGGCGGCGTTGACGGATCCGGTTCTCGTCCATAAGATCAGTTCGGCTCCCTCTGCAGGGTGCGCGAGTCCGTAGTAACGAATCCCTGATAGTAATCGAACCGGGAGATGAGTCCCTGGTGGAGAGCAAGCCCGGATTTTCTCACCGGGAAGCCAGAAGCCGGGGAAAGAAGAGTCTCCCACCTAGCGCTGCTAGGGGTTCGGACTACATCCATGACTTCGCGGCCCAAGTGGTAAGTAGCCTTTGAACGGGCCGGCGTTTTTCGCTGGCCCGTTCGCCTTGGTACAGATTACCGTGCCACGGCAATGAGCATGTTTCGGACTCGATCGCCGCGTCGATGGGGCATGGGTATTGGTCTGGCGCTGCTCGCGCTAGTCGTCGCTCCGGGTAGCGCTGACGCTGCGCGCGTGAAGGGGCGCCTCGATGGCTTCCGCTGGCTGCGCAACCCGGTGTGGGCCGAAGCCAAGGATCCCGTCAACCACGGCTACTCGTTCCGCGAAGCGGTGCCCACGGTGCGCTCCGAGTTTCGTCGGCCGTTCCCGCACATTCCCAAAGAGCTGTGCGTCGCGTTGCTCGCGATTACGCCGCAGAAGGCCCCGCCGCCGGTGCTGGTGCGTATCGGTGGGGGCCGCACGACGCCGGTGACGATCGTGGTGCCTCCCGGTACTCGCCTCACGTTCCAAAATACCGATCCCTTCAAGCACCGCCTGTATGGCGTCGACATCAAGACGTTCTTGCCCGCCGACCAGGGCCAGGGTGCGCAGCGTGAATGGACGCCGGCGGCGCCGGGCACTTACGAGATCCGCGACGAAGCGGCGCCGAGCCTGCGCATGTGGATCGTGGCCGAGCCGAACGTCGCGAGCATCGGCTACCCGTCGCTCAAGGGTGAGTTCAGCGTCAACGCGCAGGAGCCGGGCGAGTACACGCTGCAGGCATTCTTCGCGGGCAAAAAGGTCGGTGAAGCCGTGCCCGTCAAGGTTGACGCGGCCGACGTCGATCTCCGAGCCGCCATCAAGGTGATGGATCAGAAGACGGCCGAGGCCGAAGAGAAGGCCGAAGCCGAGAAGGCCAAGTCCGCCCAAAAAGCTCAGGACGCCAAGTAAATCATGCTCGCCTCCCGTTTTTGGTACGTGGTTCTGGGGTTGCTCGTCGGTACGGCCACCTTCTTGTTGTTCCTCGCGACGAGCATGTACAACCGCGCCGGCGCGCGCGCGATGGGCGAAGCGCTGTCGTCCGACAGCCAGGTCGTCACTTGGTACTTGAGCAACGACGCGCGGCAGCGCTCGGCGCAGTTGATCTCGTTCGGTGTCGACGCCGACGTCGCGCGGTCGCTGGCCAAGTCCAGCGAAAACGAGAACAAGGTGCCCGACGAAGCGCGCGACAAGACGCTCGCGGCGCTGAAGAAGATCAACGCCAGCATCCCCGCCGATCAGGCGTTCGACGCCGTGTTCGCGGTCGATCAGCACGGCCGCGTGGTGGCGCACTTGGGCTACGAACAAGCGTCGGGTAACGCCAATTTCGAGCTCGGCGGCTACCCGGTCGTCGCCGACGCGCTGCGCGGCTACATCCGCGACGACACCCTCGTGCTCGATCGCATTTATCGCGTCGTCGCTCGCCCCGTCGAGCTCGACACCTCGCAGCTGCCGGCGGGCGCGATCGTCGGGGCTCGCATTTTGGACGACCGCTTCGCGCGTGAGCTGTCGTCGCGCACCGGCGCCGCCATCGCCTTCTACACGTCGGGCGCGCGCGTCTCGTCGGGCGCGCCCGAGTCGTTCCCGATCGCGCAGCTCGACCAGATCGTGGGCGATTTTGCGTCGCTCGAGGGCGACGAAGAGTACCAAACCAAGGGGCGCAGCAAGGTGCGCACCATCGCGGGCATGGTCGGCGTGCAGTACTCGAAGCTGCCCGGCGAAGCTTGGCGCCTCGGCGCCGGTTACGCGGTGGCGCGCGAGCCCAAGGCGGTAGCAGGGCCGCTCGGCTTCTTGCAGAAGGCCGACGATCAGGACAAGGCCAACGCCAACGTCGCGCTGGCGGTGGCGATCGCCGTCGCGACGGCGCTGATCGGCATCGGCTTCAGCCTGCTCGAGCACACGCGGCCGATCCACAACTTCAGGCTCGAGGTGCAGCGCCTGGCCAAGGGGGAGAGCGATCAGCTTCAACCCAGCAAGTTCCGCGGCGTCTTCCGGCGCATTGCCTCCGATTTGAACGACGGCGTCGACAAAATCCTGGCCAAGGGCGGCGGCCCGCGCCGCGGTCCGGCAGATTTGAAGGAGGTGCTCGGCGATTTGCCGGCCGAGCCGCAGATGAGCGCCTTCAGCTTCCCGGGGGAGAACATGCCGGCGCCGCCGCCGGGCTCGGGCCCTGCCAGCTTGCCGATCTCGACCCCTCGCGGTTTGCCCACCGCGCCCGGCAATCCGCGTTTGCCGCGGCCCCCCGGGCGGCCCGGTGCGAACCTCGACACGACGATGGAGGCTCAGGCCGACGCGCCGTCAGGCTCCGCGCCCAGCGGCGCTTGGGGCGGGGAGGCTGCCGAGCTTGCGGAATGGCGCGCGGTGTATCAGGAGTTCGTGGCGCTGAAGCAGCAGTGCGGCGAGAACACCGACGGCTTCACGTACGAGAAGTTCGAGACCACGCTGAAGAAGAACCGCGACACGCTGATGAGCCGCCACGGCGCCAAGCGCGTGAAGTTCAGCGTCTACGTCAAGGAAGGCAAGGCCGCGCTCAAGGCGTCGCCCCTCAAAGATTGACGCGCTGGCGGGCCGTCCCCAGATTGACGCTGCGCTCTGCCTCTGTAAGGAAGCGTTTTCGTCCATGTCGGAACCCCGCCTTCACCAACTCCTCATCATCGGTTCGGGCCCTGCCGGCCTCACGGCAGCCATTTATGCGGCGCGCGCCAACCTGAAGCCGCTCTGCGTCGAGGGCTTCAACGCAGGCGGATTGATCCCGGGTGGGCAGCTGATGTTCACCAGTGACGTCGAGAACTACCCGGGCTTCCCCAGCTCGGTGTCGGGGCAAGATCTCATGCTGCGCTTTCGCCAGCAGGCCGAGCATCAGGGCACCGAGATCATCACGGCCGACGTGCAGAAGGTGGATTTCTCGCAGCGGCCGTTCAAGGTCTGGGTGGGGGAGGACGAGAACGTCTTGCACCTCGCGCAGACCGTCATCATTGCGACCGGCGCGCGCGCCAACTACCTCGGCCTCGAGACGGAGCACACGCTGAAGAACAAGGGCGTGAGCGCGTGCGCCGTGTGCGACGGCGCGCTGTTCCGCGGGGAGGACGTGGCCGTCGTCGGCGGCGGTGACACCGCGATGGAAGAGGCGAGCTACCTGGCCGGCCTGTGCAAGCACGTCACCCTGCTGCACCGTCGTGACGAGTTCCGTGCCTCGAAGGCGATGGAAAAGCGCGTGATGGAGAACCCGAAGATCACCGTGCTGCGCTCGCACGTCGTGACGGAAGTGCTCGACGTCTCGCAAGACAGAGTCACCGGCCTCAAGGTGCAAGACCTGAAGTCGGGCCAGGTGAAGACGCTCGACGTCGGCGCGCTGTTCGTCGCCATCGGGCACACCCCCATGACCGACCTGTTCAAAGGGCAGCTCGACATGCACCCGAACGGCTACCTCAAGGTCGAGCCGGGCAGCACTCGCACCAACGTGCCGGGCGTGTTCGCTGCGGGTGACGTGGCTGATTTCACTTACCGCCAGGCGGTCACCGCCGCCGGTACGGGCTGCATGGCGGCGCTCGACGCCGAGCGCTTCCTAGCCGCGCACCACTGAGCATGACGGCCGAGCTCGACCCGCTGTCCGAGCTCCGCTTCCTCACCGAAGCTCTGCGTGCGCACGCGGAGTGGCAGCAGGTCTGCGGCGCCGGCGCCCTGCCGTCCACGATCGAGCCGCGCGTCGCGCTCGAGACCGCGCTCCCGATCGCGCCGCGCGTCGCGCTCGAGACGGCGCCCGCGGTGGAGCCGCGCGTCGCGCTCGAGACGGCACACGAGGGGCCGAACGCGCCTTCAGCGGACGTAGCGCGCCGCCCTCCGCCAGCGGACGCCGCGTCTCCGGGGGCGTCCGCTGCGGGCTCCGCGCGTGCGCCGGCAGTGGCGCCGCCCCCCGCGCTCGCCGCGAGCAGCGCGCCGACGGTCGGTCTGAGCCGCGACGAGCGGCACGCGCGGCTCCAAGTGCTGGCCGACGGCATCAAGGGCTGCACGCGCTGCGCGCTCCACGAAGAGCGCACGCAAACCGTGTTCGCTCGCGGTAACGGCTCCTCCGGGCTGTGCTTCGTCGGTGAAGGCCCTGGCGCCGACGAGGACGCGCAGGGCTTTCCCTTCGTCGGCGCCGCCGGCCAGCTCCTCGACAAGATGATCGCGGCGATGGGCATCGCCCGTGACGACGTCTACGTCTGCAACATCGTCAAGTGTCGGCCGCCCAAGAACCGCGCGCCTCAGCCCGACGAAATGAGCGCTTGCGCGCCGTACCTCAGCGAGCAGCTAGCGCTGGTCGAGCCGCAGGTGATCGTCGCGCTGGGCAAGACGGCCGTGCAAGGTCTGTTCGGTACGGCCGAGAGCATCACGCGGATCCGCGGTCGCTGGCGGCTCTATCAAGGCCGCATCGCGGTGATGCCCACCTTCCACCCCGCGTACTTGCTGCGCACGCCCGCGGCCAAGCGCGAGGTGTGGACCGATCTCCAGGCGGTGCTGAAGCACCTCGGGCGCAGCCTGCCCGGCAAGGGCGCTTGAGGGGGCTCGGCGCGTCGAGCCCCCGAGCCCCCGCCAGCTCTCAGAGCCCGTAGACGAGGCCGAGCGACGGCTCGATCACCAGGCCCGACGAGCCGAGCATGTACATCAGGTTCACGTTCGCCTGAACTCCGAGCTGCCCCTGGATGGCGTACACGATGCCGCCGCCGCCGGTCGCGAAGCCTTGGCCGAGCTTCTTCCACGCATCGACCTTCTTCTGAGGCACGTTCTTGCGGTTGATCGAGTTGCCCTCTTCATCTCTGGCGCACTCGGCCGCGTCGAACGAGGTGCCGTCGTTGTAGACGCCGGCCGAGCAGTCGTAGACCGTGACCGGCACCTTCGCGTCGACCTGCGCCAAGCCGCCGCCGACGAAGACGTAGGGACGGATGCCCTTCTTGCCCAGCGCGCCGGTGCCGAACCAGTAGCTGAGGCGGCCTTCGGCGTGCACCGGCAAGAACGAGGTCGGCTTGTCGTCCGCGGTGCTATCGGGATCGTCGCCGTACTCGACGGCGGGCGGACCGCCGAGCAGCGCGTAGCCGAGGCGCACGCCAGCCATGATGTTGGGGGTGAACGCGCGATCGTAGCTGAGCAAGATGCGGTGGGTCGCCATCGCGGTGCCGGTGGCGATGCCAGTGCCGGGCAGCGGCGGGCCCGCGTAGGGGTCAGTCCTGCTGCCGGCGCTATAACATTCGTAGCCGCCGCCCACCCCGCACACGCTCGAGCCGCCGACGACGGCGATGTCGAGGGCGTAGTGGAGGCCGAACCAGTTCTTCTTGTAGGGGCCCGACGCGGGCTCGTCACCGTCTCCGATGTCGCACTTGCCAGCGCTGCACTTGCCGGTGCTGCAATCAGAGTCGACGTCGCAGCTGGGCGCGTTTTCGCAGACACCGCTCTCGCAGAGCAGGCCTGACTTGCACTGCCTCGAGCTCTCGCAGGGCTCGCCCCAATCCACGTCGCCGCGCGAGCTGCTACCGCCGCCGCAGCCCGGAAAGTCGGGCGGACATTCCGAGGAGTCCGGGCAGCGCTGCGGAGCCGCTTCGCCATCGAACGCGGGCGGCTCGCCCGCGACGGTCTCGCCCAGGGTGTAGTTGGTGGGGCGGTTCTTCGAGCCCCAGTTGTCTACCTCTTCGCCGCCGCCGTCCTTGGCGCGCGCGTAGACCTTCAGATCACCCGCCGACTTCGTGTCGGTACAAGGGATTTCGGCGCGGAAGCCGTCACCCTTCTTGGTCATCTTGAGTGTGCGCCAGTCGCCGCCGAAGGGCTTGTAGCGGAGCTCGACGATGGCCGCGTCCTGATCCGTGAAGCACTCCACGGGAATGGGGCGGCGCGTCTCGATCTCGCTCGCGTCCGGCGAGCAGCGCATGCCGCCCGCCGCGTCCGATTCGCTCCCGGCTACTGTTGGCGCCGGCTCGGCGGGGGTCGTCTCGACCGGCACCGCCGCGCCGCCAGCGCCGCCGGCGCCTTCGAAGGCCTTCTGAGTCTCGGGCGTGGCGAGCGCGGAATCGAGCTGCACCTGCGGATCCGCCGCCACCGCCTTGTTGAAAGCTTCCTTCGCGCCCGCGAGATCGTTCTTGCCGCTGCCGCGAACGATGCCGACGTACATCCACGCGCGGGCGATCACCTGGGGACTGCACTTGTCCGCGCACGCCGTCACGGTGCCGGTGAGCACACCTTCGGCCTTGTCGAAGTCGGTGGCGAGGTAATGCTCGTTGATCGCCTCGTCGATCTTCTTGTTCGCCGCGTTGTCACGGGTGAACTGGGCAGATGCCGGGAGGGCGAGCGTCAGAAGTAAACAAAGCAGACGGAGCGACAAGCGGCGGTACACGTGGGTTCCTCTTCGGGCTGGGTGAATCTTTTGCCCGCGGCTCGCGGGGAAATGGGGAGGGGCGCAGGTTGCGGGTCAGCCGCCGGCCGGCTTGGGGCAACCTTCCTTGACGCCCTCGGTGCGGACGAACTGCACGCGCCGGTTGAGCGCGCGGTTCTGCTCGGTGTTGTTGTCGACCAGCGGGCGCTCGAAGCCGTAGCCATGGGACGCGAGCCGGCTGGCCTCGATGCCATGCGACACCAGGTACTTCATGACCGAGGTGGCGCGTCGATCGGAGAGGTTCTTGTTGTAGGCGGCAGCGCCCTTGTTATCCGTATGACCCTGCACTTCGATCTTGATGGCCGGGTTCTTGGTCAGGGCTTCGACCACGGCGTCGAGGACAGGGAAGCTCTCGGGGCGGATCCTGTCCTTGTTGTACTCGAAATGGATCTGTTGCGTGATTTTGACTTCACAGTCGGTGACGAGCACGAGCGCGGGCTTGGTCGGGCAGCCCAGCGGCTCTTGTGAGGTCGAGCCGATCTCGTTCGGGCACTGATCCTTGACATCGGGGACGGTGTCCTTGTCGTTGTCGAGGTCGGGGCACCCGTCGTCGTCTTCGTAGCCGTCGGGGTCCTCTGCCTCGAGCGGGCACTTGTCGTTGCCGTCGAGGATCGTGTCGAGATCGTTGTCGGGCTCGGGGCAGCCGTCCTCATCGAGGTAGCCGTCCTTGTCCTCGGGCTCGAGCACACAGGAGTCCTTCGAGTCGGGGATGCCGTCGCCGTCGGTGTCGGGATCGTCGGGGCAGCCGTCGTCGTCCTCGAAGCCCTGATAAGTCTCCGGCTCGTCCGGGCACTTGTCCTTCGAATCGGGATAACCGTCGCCGTCGCGATCACCGGGGGCGGGCCGGGCGACTTCGACGAAGCCGCGCTCCGCGCAGTACTGCGGCGGCGAGAGGAAGTAGGCGGCGTGCGCGTTGGGCTCCGCTTTCCACAGGTGACCTCTGGCCTTGGAGACGAAGCCCTGATCGAGCTCGAGGCTCGCGAACTGCAACTGGCTGCGGGCGATTGCCAGCTCCCGCGGCGCGCAGCGGATGGCGCCGTTGCGCTCCGCTTGCTCGACGATGTCGCTGAGGCCCGCGATCTTGCCGCGCAGCTGCGGACCTTGCGAGCAACCGAGCATCGCGGACGCGATGCACATCCACGCGACGGCAGACTTCATCGACCAGCCCCTCGGTGCGCTTCGCGCGCAAGCCTGATTGCCTTCTCCGCGTGCGCCTGCGCTTCTTCGGCGAGGTTTGCAGCATCGCTGTAGTCAGCTTCCGACGCTTCGGTTTGCGCCTTCTGTAGGTGCTCCGTCGCGAGGTAAAAGTCGTACGTGGCGTACTGCTCGGCGCCGAGCTCGCGCGCTTCTTCCACCTTAGATGACGCCGAGTTAGCTGCGACCGCGTACAGGGCGTTACCGCAGCCCGACGCGCCGAGCACGAGGCAGACGCCCAGCGCCAGGGAGCGAAACTTCGCGAAACCGCTTACGCCATTCACCTTTGCGTTCCTCGTGCGGGAGCCCTCGTGAGGCCGCCTATTTGCCGGGGAACGCTAGCAATTGGGGGTTAAACCCGTCAACAAGCCTCTGACATTTCCGCCCCTTGGGCCGCTCGCGGGCGACGCGCTGTCAGGCTCGCTCACGGCTTCTGGTGCTCGCCCGGCTCTGCCACGCCGCGTCATAGGCTCGCGGATGCCCGACCGCCCCGGCCGCCCATTCCACCACGATCGCTAGCTCGCGTTCGGAGTGTCGTCGGGGGCCGAGGTGGGGCGGAGCGCTTCGGACACTGACGTGACGAGGCCGTGCCGCGCAGGGGCACGTTCACGGGCACGCAAAGGGCGCTCGCGGAACGTCGCCCAGGGGCACGCGGGTGGGGATCGCTACAGGCGGCGGTAGACGCCGACGACCTTGCCGAGCAGCATGGTCGACTTGAAGTCGCTCGCGCGCACCAAGATCGGCGCCATCTGCGCGTTGGCGGGCTGGAAGCGTACGTAGTCACGCTCGGGGTAGAAGTACTTCACGGTGGCTTCGTCGCCGATGAGGGCGACCACGATGTCGCCGCGCTCCGCCGTCGACTGCTTCTTCACGAAGATGTAGTCACCGCTCAGGATGCCGGCGTCGATCATCGAATCACCCGTGACGCGCAGGCCGAACACCTCGCGCCCGCCGCGCACCAGCATGCGATCGACGCGCACGGTGTCGATGACGTTCTCTTCGGCGTAGAGCGGCAGACCGGCGGCGACGCGACCCAGCACGCGCACCTCGATCAGGTCTTCGTCGGCGTTGAGCTTCGTCGGCGCGGAAGGCGCCGCCAGTTGATCTTCGACGAGCTTGAGCGCGCGGCTCTTCATGTCCTCGCGGGTGAGGTAACCTTTACGCTCCAAAGCGCGCAGGTGATCATTCACGCCGTTCGTGGAGCGAATACCCATGTGCTCACCGATCTCGCGGAGGGTGGGCGGGTAGCCGCGGTCCTCGATGGAACGGCGAATGAACTCGAGGGTTTGTTCCTGGCGCTTCGTCAGACCCTGCATGGCCCGCGCAAGATACTGAACGGGTGTTTCCACGTCAAATTCTGTGCGCCCTGCACGCCCTGGCAGTGCGTTTTTGTTAGTAATTGCGCGCGGTTGACAGCTTGTGCACCGCCTGTGCGGATGTAATCCACAGGGGCACGAGCCGCCGCCCACCCCGCGAATTGCACGGCGTACCGGCTGCCCTGGCCCTCTCATCCGCTGACCGCTACGCCCACCCTCGCTGCCCGCGCGCTCTCCGCCCGCTAGTCGCGAGCCGCTCGCTCTCGCTGAGCGCTGACCGCTGACCTATTAAAACTTGCCGGAGATCGACAAGAACGTGAGCTTATCGTTCGTGTCACGCAGGCGTCCCACCAGCATGCGCACGATGCTCCACAGCACCTCGTACGCCAAGTCCTTGTGCAGGAAGAGCAGGTCGTCGAAGCCGTCTTTCGGGATGGCCAGCAGCGTGCATCGCTCGTGCACGCGCGCATCGGCGGAACGAGGCGACTCGTCGAGCAGCGCCATCTCACCGAAAACCTGCCCTGGGCCGAGCACGGCCAACGCCTCTTCACCCATGCCGGGGACCTCGCGGCTGATGCGAACTTTGCCTTCGACGATGACGTAGAGCTTGTCGCCCGCGTCACCGTGCTGAAAGATCTTCGTGCCGAGCGCGTGCGACTCTTCGGTGGCGACCTTGGCGATGAGCTCGAAGGCTTGCGGCTTCAAGCCCGCAAAGAGCTCGATTTTGCTGAGTTGCTCGACGCGGTCCATCTCGGCCCGCGAGACCTTAGCAAAAGCCCGCACCGTTCACAGGAAATCGCGCTGCCGCTCGAGCTGAGAAGGGCGGCGCGGCGCCTTGCTACATGGTGAACTTCACCGTGAACGGCGGCGTCGTCGTCACGATCGCTTGTCCGGCTCTGTCGAGGCCGGGTCGGAACGTGCGGCGCATGGCGCACTGCCGCGCGTGGTTGCCGAAGCCGCTGCCGGGATCGGACAGCACGGTAACGGACTTGGCGCGTCCGTCTGCGCCGACGGTGACCACGAGCTTGACGACGCCATACTCGACGCCGTCGAGCTGTGCCTCTGCCGGGAAGCCGCAGTCGGACCAGCTGGTACCCGTCGGCGCCGCCGGCCGCGAGAGATCTTCGGCGGGAGCTTTGATGACGGGCGCAGGGGCCGTACCGGTGCCGCCGACCACGCCGCCCGGCTGTGCCTTGATGTCGCGCACGGCCGTCTTCGCCGTACCCGTGCTCGCGGAGATTCCGCCGCGGTACTCGCCATCGCCCGTGACGATGGTGTTGTCGGTGAGATCGACCGGCTCGTTGGGATCCGGCTCGGCCGTGAGCGCCTTACCGACCTCTGCCGGCGCCGGTGGAGGCGGCTCCCCAGCGGGCGGAGCGGCAGGAGGGGGCTCCTTCTCGGGCGCGGGCGCGGCTTCGGGCTCCGGCTCGGGCGGCGGCGGCTCGGGCGGCGGCGGCGGCGGTGGTGGCGGGGGAGTCGAGTCGATCTCGATCTGCAGCTGGAGGCTGCTCTTGACGTACTCGGCCACGCGCTCGGCGAAGCCCTCCATGTCGTACAGATTGGCGGCCGCTTGCACGCCGGCCGCGCCGTGAAGCGCTAGGGCTCCCAAGAAGCCAAAGATGGCTCCGCTCCGTACGGCCTTTTCGCCGAGGGCGAGCACGGGCCCCAGCGGATCTCGCCGCGTGTCGCGCGAACCGGGGGAGGTGACGGGGAGGGGGAGCGCGGGCTGGGCCATGCAGCAGGCGACTACTTCTGCTCGAGCGCCGGCGCGGGGGTTGGGTCCGCGCTGGGCGTGACGGCAAACGCGATCTTGGCGATGCCGGAGCGACGCAAGAGATCGAGCACGTGGATCACTCGTCCATGCTCGACCTTCTTGTCGGCGCGGATGACGGCGCGGAGGTCCTTGTTCTTGGCCTTGGCCTTCTTGGCGAGCGGCGTGAGCGCCTCGTCGTCCGGCACGACCTCCGAGTCGACGCGCGTCTTGCCGTCGGCCGTGAGCTCGACGGCGAACACGGTTTGCAGCGCCTCGCCGCTCGCGGATTTCGGCAAGTCCATCGGCATGCCTTGGGAGACGATGATTCGCGCCGTCACCATGAAGATGATGAGCAGCACGAGGACCACGTCAACCAGTGGGGTGACGTTGATGCCCGCGATCAGGCCTTCGTCGTCGTCGCTTGCGCCGCCGGCCATGGCTCAGTCGTCCTCGCGCGCGGCAGGCTGCTTGCCCTTACCGGCGGGGCGCGGCTCGCCCGACAAGTGCGCGAGCAGCACGTTGCTGAGCGCGTCCGTGTTGCCGAGCACCGAGCGGGTGTGGCGCTGGTAGAAGTTGAAGGCCGCGACGGCCGGGATCGCGACGGCCAAGCCGACGGCGGTGGCCACGAGCGCTTCCGCGATGGACGCCATGACCGCCTGCGGCGCGCCGGCGCCAGCGGCTTGAGCCGTGTTCATGCCTTGCTTGCCCAGCTCTTCGAAGGCCTGCACGACGCCGATGACGGTGCCAAAGAGACCGATGAAGGGGGCGTTGTTCCCGAGCGTGCCGAGGAAGGCCAAGCGACGCTCGAGCTTCATCTTCTGCAGGGCTGCGGCGCCCTGCATCGCCTTGTCGGCGGCGTTCACTCCGCGGTCCGCCTCGCGCAGGCCCGCCACGACCACCGCCGCTTCGGCGCTGGGCGACTTTTCGAGCACGCCGAGGGCTGCGCCGAGGTCGTCGTCGCGCAGGCGGTCACGCAGGCTCTGCGCCAGGCTCGGGATGTCGTCGCGGATGGAGTAATAGAACCAACCCCGCTCCAGCATGATGGTCACGGAGATGACGCTGAGGCCGAGCATGAGGTACATGACCCATACGGCGCCGAAGTTGGTCATCAGGTGCTGGAGCCACTCAACGAGATTCATGGGCGAATGTCCTGGTCTTTCCGGGAGGGAGGCTGAGCCGCCCCGATTCCCTAAGGCCCGGCAGCGACAATGAAAAGCCGCCGCGTTGCTAGCACATTCCCGACTGAGCCACCGCTCACAGCCGAATTTCGTGCGTGGGCGCCAATGGCGCGACGCTGGGCAAACCCAAGGCCGGATTTCCTGCGCGTCCGTTCTGAGCGGCGTTCAGCGGCGCGAACGCGCGGTCGGTCACCTACAGGTCGCGGCCGTGACTCCGGCGTAGCGCATCTGCCTACAGCTCGTGAGCCATCAGATCATAGGGTGACCGGAAGTACTGCTGGGGCGAATACGAGCGGAAGCAGGAGACGCGGCGCGTATACACGTCCGCGTAGAGGTCGACCTGGAGCCCGAAGCTGCTCATCTCGCTCTGTTCTTTGAGCAGGGAGCCCCAATAGGGGTGGAAGCGCTGGGAGATCCGCTCCGAGAGCACGTCATGCTCGGCCGCGATGCTGCGCAGCTCGGCGCGCACGCGCTCGAGCGCGCGCTTCACGCGCAGGCGCTCGGCGTCTTCTTGGGAGCCGGGCGTCGTCGCCACGCGCGCGAGCTCTTTGTAGTGCGCTTGTAGGTACCGCAGCTCGTCTTCGAAGCGATCACGCGTCTCTTCGAGGACGCGCTGGCGGCTGATGTCTTCGTGGCACGCCTCGTGCGCGGAAATCTCTTGATCCATCTCCTGGATGATCATCGCCGTCTGCCACGACGACTCCTTCTTGGAGCGCAAGATATCGCCGTAGATGTGATCACCGACGTAGAGCACGTTCGCGCCGGTGATGCCGACCATGCGCTCGAACTCCGCTAGGTTTCCGCCTTCGTAGACCTTGCCGCGCTCGAACGACCCGCGCACGTTGCGCAGCACGTCGCCGTCGCGCTCCATCAGCGGACGACCCTCCTGGAACCAGCGCGGCTTTTGCGCCGCGCAGATCACGATCTCGAAGTAGTGCCGCCAGCTCGGGTACTCCGGCAACGCCCCTCCGAGCAGGTAGGTCATCATCGTGTCGGTGTAGCTCAGGGGTGAGTTGGTCAGTACGAACAGCCGCTTGCCGGCCGAGCGTAGCTTGTGCAGCGCTCGCGCGAGCTCCGGATCGCGGTCGATGAAGCGCGGCAGATCCGAGGTCACGGCCCGATAGACGGCGCCCTCGGCGTGCGCTTCGTCGATCGAGGCTCGCACGTCGTTCCACACCTTCTCGAAGTCCACCCGCTCGCCGCGTCGCTCGAGCTCATCGACCACCGCCGCGTACGACGTGACCTCGCTGAGCGCGAAGAGCGTGTCGATCCAGTGGTAACGCGAGGTGTGGGGACGGATCTTCTTGTGGTGATAAAGCTCGGTGATCTCCTCGCGGGAGAGCCGGCGCATGCCGTGGTAGCCGCGATGGACGACCTTGTAGCGGTCCATCTTCAGGATGTGACCGTAGCGTTTGTCGATCAAGAGCCCGCGGATCGGGAAGCGCGTGTCGTAGCGCAGCTTCTTCAGATAAGCGGGGTAGCCGCGCTTGATCATGCGATCGATCATCAGCTCGACGCTGAGCGCATCCATCTCCTCTTGGCGGTAGATGGCGAGCGTGTAGTCCATGTCGAAGCCCACCCAGTCGACGCTGGAGAGCTTCAAATCACGATTGACGAAGACGCGATCGGCGCGCGGAATGCCGCGGCTCGTGCTCACGGCGGGGCCGCCGGGGAGCGGCAAGAGCAGCTGGCGATGGTCCACGAGGAGGCTGGCGGTCAATGGCGAAAAACCGTGCGACTCGCTCGCGAGCGAGCCAACACCCCAATCTTCACCCCCCGAGGCCACCTGTCAAACGCGCACCCGCTCGAACGCGCGCCCGCACTTCACCAGGTAGTTATTTATGCGCTAGGGCCGGCGTCGAGGGGCGGCGGACGCCGGGTCACGCCGTGGCCCACGCCGATCAGCCCGAGCTCGAGCTGGGGGCCGCGTTGAGCGAATCCGCCCTGCAGCCGGTCGTCTCTCATGAACAGCGGCGTATCGAGGTCGAGCTCTTCGAAGCCGCCGATACCCCCGGCGATGCAAGCCGAGACGGTCATCGCCAGCCGGGTCTCTACCATGCCCCCCATCATCAGGCCGAACCCCAGCCGGCGCGCCTCGTGGACCATCTCGACGACGCGGGTCACCCCGCTCTTGGTGAGCTTGAAGTTGATGACATCGGCCGCGCGCTCACGAGCGAGCGCGCGGAGGTCCGCGAGCGAGCGCGCGTCTTCGTCGGCCGCGACCCGGATGCCGGCTTCGCGCACCTGCCGCGAGCCCGCGTAATCCCCGCGCAGGCACGGCTGCTCGAACAGCACGACTTGCTGGCGCGCGCTGCCCAAGCTCTGCACGAGCTCGATGGCCTGCGATGCGGGCAAGCTCGCGTTGGCGTCGAGCAACAGACGCGCTCGCGGGGCGGCTCGCGCGATCTCCTGCAGCCGCTCGCGGTCCTCGTCGAACGGCGCCCCTCCGACCTTCACCTTGAGCGTGACGAACCCTTGACGCTGCGCTCGCGTCGCTGCGCTCGCGGCCGCGCTCGGGCTACCGGTCGGGATGGTGATGTCCGTGAGCAAGCGCGGCTCGCGCCCGCCATAGAACCCGAACAGCGACTCGCCCCGCGCCCGGCAGTGGGCATCGACCAAGGCCATCTCGAGCGCCGCGAGCGCGCTCGGCGCCGCTTCGAGCGCGGCGAGCGCGGACCCGGACAGCTCGGCGGCGTCGTGGCCGGAGTAGCCGATCAGCTCGGCGCCCACGGCTTTCAGCGCAGCGAGCGCGTCCGCCTGTGTCTCGCCGTTCACGGCCGGAAATGGCGCCGCCTCACCCAAGCCTCGCTGGCCGCCTGCGAGCGTGAGCTCGAGCAGCGCGTTGCAGGCCGTCACCTGCGCGCCCGTGGCGATGCCGAACGGCTCCAGGAGCTCCACGTCCCACGGCTCGATACGAACGGCCTCGATGCGGTTCATCATCGGTCTCGCGTCGCGTCGTCGCCTCGCCCGGCGCTGCTCTGATCCATGCGTCCGCCGCGGACGGTACACCTTTTCTCGGTCCGAGCTATGCTCGACGCGCGATGGCTCTGCGACCGCTCGGCATTCTGGTCACCGGCGACCCGGTGGCGCCAACGCAGGCGCGCGTCGGTGGCTTCGCGAGCCTCGTGAGGGCGGGGCTCGCTGGCAGCTGGAGCGGCGGCTTCGAAGAGATCGACGTGCGGACCGCGGAGGCGTTGCCGGCGCCAGGGCGGTACGCGGGGCTGATCGTCACCGGCTCGTCCTCGAGCGTGACGGAGCGCGCCCCTTGGATGTTGCGCGTCGAAGAGTACTTGGCGGACGCGGTTCGGCGTGACCACGCCGTGCTCGGCATCTGCTTCGGTCACCAGCTGCTCGGCCAAGCCTTGGGCGGCATGGTCGAGCGAAACCCGAACGGGCGCGAGATGGGCACGGTCGAGCTGCGCATCGTGCGAGACGATCCGCTGCTCGATCGCAGCATCGAGCCCGCGCTGGCCCACGCCACCCACGTCGATTCGGTCACGACTCTGCCGGGAGGAGCCGCCGTGCTCGCCACGACGAGGCTGGAGCCACACGCGGCGCTGCGCTTCGGCGAGCGGGCCTGGGGCGTGCAGTTTCACCCGGAGTTCGACGCGAGAGTGATGGGGGAGTACGTCGATGCTCGCGCCTCGATCCTCGCCGCCGAGGGCCGAGACCCGGTCGCGATGCGGCAAGGCATCCGCGCGACCGAGGCGGGGCAGCTGGTTTTGCGGCGTTTCGTCGAGCGCGGCCTCGTCCCGCGCTGAGCCTGCCGCTTCCAATTGCGCCCGAGGCGACCGGTGGTAAAAGGCCGCCCAACATGGGTTTTTCTTGCGGCATCGTCGGCCTGCCCAACGTCGGTAAAAGCACGCTCTTCAACTCGCTCTCGAGCGCCAAAGCCGAAGCGGCAAACTTTCCGTTCTGCACGATCGAGCCGAACGTCGGCATCGTCAGCGTGCCCGACAGCCGTGTCGACGCCCTCGCCAAGCTGATCGAGCCCGAGAAGATCGTGCTCACCACGATTCGCTTCGTCGATATCGCCGGCTTGGTGCGCGGCGCTTCCAAGGGGGAGGGGCTCGGTAACCAGTTCTTGAGCCACATCCGCGAGGTCGACGCGGTCGCGCACGTCGTGCGCTGCTTCGAGGACGACAACGTCATCCACGTCGAGAACAAGGTCGATCCGGTCGCCGACATCGCGACCATCAACACCGAGCTGTGCTTGAAAGACCTGGACACGGTCAGCAAGCGGCTCGACAAGGCCCGCAAGCAGGCCAAGGGCAACGACCCAATCGAGAAGCTCGCGGTGCCGCTGTGCGAGCGGCTGGTCAAGCACCTCGACGACGGCAAGCCCGTGCGTACGTTCGAGATCGGCGATAGCGAGAAGGAGCGCGGCATCGTCGACGACATGCAGCTGCTCACCAGCAAGCGCATGTTCTACGTAGGTAACGTGTCGGAAGCCGCGCTGTCCAACCTCGACTCGGACGTGCATTTCCAGAAGCTGGTCGATTTCGCCAAGTCGGAGGGGGCGAAGGTGGTGCCGATCTGCGCCGCGATCGAGGAGCAGATCGCGCAGCTCGAGCCGGCTGATCGCCCCGACTTCCTGGCGAGCGTGGGCTTGACCGAGCCGGGCTTGAACTCGGTGATCCGCACGGGGTACGAGCTGCTCGGCCTCATCACCTACCTCACCGCCGGCAAGCAAGAGGTGCGCGCGTGGACGGTGCGCAAAGGCTCCACCGCACCGCAAGCTGCCGGCGTGATCCACACTGATTTCGAGCGCGGCTTCATCAAGGCCGAGGTCATCTGGTGGGAGGATTGGATCAAGTTCGGCAGCGAGGCGAAGTGTCGCGAAGCCGGCAAGCAAGCCATCGAAGGTCGCGACTACGTCGTGCGCGACGGCGACGTGATGCACTTCCGCTTCAACGTGTAGCGGCTCCGCGTTCGCGCGCGCTCCGCTCGTCTCAAACCCTCATCGGCGCAGCCAGTCGTGTAGCGTCGTGACCGAGACAGGGCCGCCGAGGTACCCGGCGAAGCGCGCCAGCCACACGCCAAGCGTGAGCGCGAGCACGATGAGACCGAAGCGGGTCGTGGTGCGGCTCGACCAGCGCACGAGCGGAGCGCGTGGTGCGGCTCGCGGATCGCGCACGAGGTCGAGCCCTACGCTCGCCATCGCGCCGACGAACAGCGGCGTCAGCAGCCAGACGAGCGGGTGCAAATGGAGCGCCTCGCGCACGTCGCCCTGGGCGAGCGCGAGCGTGGCTCGCGTCAGGCCGCAGCCGGGGCAGGGCACCCCGAAGCTGCTCGCCATCGGGCACAGTGGAAACTCCAGCGCCACGGCGGCGGCGAAGCCGGCCATGAATACTCCGAGCAAGCCGATGCGCAGGACGCGACTCACGACGCCAGCGTAGCCACAAAACGCCGACGGCGCCGTGAGGCGCCGCCGACATCAGCTCACGAGCGACCCCGTTACTGGGGCTGGCCGCCGCCTGCCGCTTGCCAAACCTCGTTCAGGTCCGACGACAGGAAGTAGCTGTTGAGGAACAAGTAGAGGATGGGATGCGGCACGCTCGGGTTCGGCACGCCCGCCATCTGCTTGGCCTCGAGCACCTTCTCTGGCAAACCCCAGAACATGATGATGTTCAGGATCGGCACGAACATCATGATCGGGTTGATGTCGTCTTTGCCGCGGTAGGCCTTCAGCTCATTGAGCATCTGCCACATCTGAATGATGGCGTAGACGAAGCACACCATGCCGATGACGAGCACCATGACGGGGTTGCGCGTTTGCCCGATGGGGCGGCCGCCCGCGCCGCTCGCGACGAGCGGTGCGCCGCCGCCCGGCATGCCGCCGAAGCCGCCGGCCGGCGACGGCTGAGCGCCGAAACCGCCTGGTTGGCCGTAGCCGCCTGGAGCTGGTGCGCCGCCGTAGCCGCCGCCCGCAGACGGGCCACCGTAGCCGCCGGGGGGAGCGCCACCGACGGGCGGCCCGCCGTAGCCGCCACCAGGAGGAGGAGCGCCGTAGCCACCACCACCACCACCACCAGGAGGAGGAGGAGGAGCGCCGTAGCCACCCCCCGCGTCAGGGGCGCCGTAACCGCTGCCCGCGTCGGGAGCGCCGTAGCCGCCCGGAGCGGCGGGAGGAGCGCCGTAGCCGCCCGCCGCGGGTGGCGCCGCGGGCGCCGGACCGCCGAAACCGCCTTGCGGCGGCTGGCCGTAGGGATTGTAGGCGCCCGCGTCGGCGACCATCGTGCCGCCGAGCGGATTGACCGGTTGATCGACGACCCCCGGCGACGGCGCGGGTGGCGCGCCATAAGGGCTCGGCGCCGGTGCGCCACCTGGCGGCGGGCCAAAGCCTCCAGGTGCGCCGGGCGGGGGACCAAAGCCTCCGGGGGCGGGCGCTGCCGGAGCAGGACCACCAGGCGGCGGGCCAAATGCGCCGGGCCCAGCAGGCGGGGGCCCGAAACCGGCGGGCGCGGGCGGAGCTGCCTGCGGCTGCGGTGCACCAAAGGAGGGCGGCGCGACGCCGAGCATCGTGCCCTTCAATTGCGGGCGGGGCGCGCCGGCGGGTGGAGCTGCGGGTGCAGCCGCGGGAGCTGGAGCAGCTGGGGCGGGCGCTGCTGGCGCGGGCGCCGGGGCGCCGGGCGCCGGGGCGCCGGGCTTCAAGCCCGTCGGCGCGTTCATCATCAGCATCGTGCCCTTGAACTTCGGGGCAGCGGCACCTTTCAGGCTGAACCCGCACTTCTTGCAGGTTGTCGCCGCTTCCTCGTTCTCAGTCCCACAGTTCGGACAAAACACTCGAAGACCTCCCTCAGAGGTTTAATGGGGCCCCGAGCCTACCTTGCGCCCCGTCAATTTCTCAAGGGTGACGTAGGGCTATGTTGCATCAGGGCGCGGCGCGCTCCTCGATGGTGGCGGCTCGGATGGGAGGCCGGATCCGCCACTCGTGAGTCGAACGTTGGACCGGTTTTTGGGCGCGGGCACGTTCCCGGGAATCTGCCTTGACACCCCGCTTTGCGGATCACTACGGTTCGCCTCGCCGGCCCGGCCCCCGGGCAAAATTCTCCAAAAAATTCATGCAACCAGAGCTCGGATCGCTAGCGCTTCTAGCCCGAGACCAGCCCGGAAAACGTTAATGGCATTCGCTCTCAACGCAGAGCAAGAGCGGCAGCTCGAAGACATTCTCTCGCGTTACCCCAACAAGATGGCGGCGTGCATCCCCGCGCTGCATCTCTGTCAGGACGCCAACGAGAACTGGGTTTCCGAGGACGTCATCGCGTTCGTCGCTCAGCGCCTCGAGCTGTCGACGGCGCACGTGCAAGGCGTCGTCACCTTCTACACGCTGTTCAATCAGAAGAAGCCCGGCAAGCATCAAGTGTGGGTTTGCCACACGCTGTCGTGCGCGCTCCGCGGCGCCGAAGATCTGGTCAAGCACTGTGAGAAGCGACTCGGCGTCCACGTCGGCGAGACCACGAAAGACGGGCGCATCACCCTGCGCACCGCCGAGTGCTTGGCCGCGTGCGGCACCGCTCCAGTGATGCAGGTCGACAAGCGCTACCACGAGAACCTCACGACTCAAGAAGTCGATCGCATCCTCGACCGCCTGATCGCGGGAGGTTGACGGACCGCCATGATCAAGCTCACCAACTATCTCAGCCACTCTTACGGCAAGCCCGACAGCCACAAGCTCGCCGCGTACGAAGCCGCCGGCGGATATCGCGGAGTGCGCAAAGCGCTCGGCATGACGCGCGACCAAGTCATCGACGAGATGAAGAAGGCGCACATCCGCGGCCGCGGCGGCGCCGGCTTCGATTGCGGCACGAAGTGGAGCTTCATGCCGAAGGAGGTGAAGAAGCCTCACTACCTGGTCGTGAACGCGGACGAGGGCGAGCCCGGCACCTTCAAAGATCGCTCCATCATGGAGATGAATCCGCACTCGCTCGTCGAAGGCTGCATCATCGGCGCCTACGCGATCGGGGCCCACGCCGCCTACATCTACGTGCGCGATGAGCTGCACCTCTCGAAGGAGCGGCTGTGGGGAGCCATCCACGAAGCGCGGGCCAAGGGCTACCTCGGCAAGCGTCCGTTCGGCAAAGACTACGAGATGGAGGTCTACGTCCACACCGGCGCGGGCGCGTACATCTGCGGTGAAGAGACGGCCCTGCTCAACTCGCTCGAAGGGCGCCGTGGTGAGCCGCGCCTCAAGCCGCCGTTCCCGGCGCAGTACGGCGCGTTCGGTAATCCGAGCACCGTGAACAACGTCGAGACGATCGCGATCGCGCCGACCGTGTTCGAGGTCGGCGGCGACGAGTTCAGCAAGCTCTCGGCGCTGCACGGCATCAACGACGGTGGCGCGCGCCTGTTCGGCGTGAGCGGCCACGTGAAGAAGCCGGGCCTGTACGAGGCCTGCGTCGGCCTCACGCTGCGCGAGCTCATCTACGACCTGGGCGGGGGCATCCTCGGCGACAAGCAGCTGCTCGCCGTCATCCCCGGCGGCTCGTCGTGCCCCGTGCACCTCGCGGACGAGCTCGTGAGCTCGTCGGACCCGCGGCTCGAGCCGTGGAACGGCAAGTCGTTCTTGGACCTGCCGCTCGGCGTCGACACCTTCCGCGGCGCGGGCAGCATGCTCGGCACCTGCTGCGCCACGGTGATGAGCGACGCGACCGATCCCGTCCTCGCGCTGCACAACGTGATGCGCTTCTACCGTCACGAGTCGTGCGGTCAGTGCACGCCCTGCCGCGAAGGCTGCGGCTGGATCGAGCGCATCTTGAACAAGATCGTCGAGGGCAAGGGTAGCATCGCCGAGCTCGACCAAATCTCGGAGATCGCCTCCGACATCACGGGCAACACCATCTGCGCCTTCGGCGACGGCGCGGCGCAGCCGGCTCTGGCCTTCGTGCGCAAGTTCAGAAAGCAGCTCGAGGACTACGTCCACACGGGCGGTAAATCGCAGACCGGAAGGCTCACGCTATGACTGTGGGGAACATCTTCTTCGCGCTGTGCGGCATCGCGTCGCTCGTCGGCGCGCTGTGCACGGTCCTCGCCAAGAACCCGATCCGTGGTGCGATGGGCCTGCTCTTGACCATCGTCGGCATCGCGGGCTTGTTCCTCAAGCTCAACGCCCAGTTCCTGGCCGCGATTCAGCTGATCGTTTACGCCGGCGCCGTCGTCGTGCTGTTCGTGTTCGTGATCATGCTGCTCGGGCCCGACGCGGGCGCGGAGCAGAAGACGGAGCCGAAGGCGCGTCTGTCACGCGCGCTCGCCGGGGGCTTGATGGCCGCGATCGCGGCCGTCACCCTGGTGCTCGTCTTGCAAGCCGCCGACGAGCCGCCGCGCTTCGCCCACGTCGGCGCCGAGCACGGCAGCGTCGAGGCAATCGGCACGCACCTGTTCACCAAAGCCGTGGTTCCCTTCGAGCTGACGACGGCGCTGCTGATCGTCGCCGTCGTGGGCGCCATCGCGGTGGCGCGCAGCCGGCACCAGCCCCGCAAGCAGAAGCAGAGCCCCAGCGCGACCAGGCGCTTGTTTCACGGTCCTCTGCACCCGCGTGACGCGGGGCGCCCGCTCACGGGGGAGGAGCTCTGATGAACATCCTCGGCAACGTGGTCGAGCATTACGTCCTGCTCGCGTCCGTCATCTTCACCATCGGCGGCATCGGCTTCTTGGTGCGCCGCAACGTGCTGGTTCAGCTCATGAGCGTGGAGCTGATGCTCAACGCCGTGAACCTGGTGCTGGTCGCCTTCAACCGCCGTCACGTCGGGGACATGAACGGCCAGGTCTTCTCCTTCTTCATCATCGCCGTGGCAGCGGCGGAGGTTGCCGTCGGCCTCGCCATCGTGCTGTCGTTTTATCGCTTGAAGCAGTCGGTATTCAGCGACGACGCGGACCAGCTCCGTCACTGAGGAACCACCCTCTATGCACGCCTTAGAACAGCTCTTTCCAGCTTCGGATTTCACGCTCCTCGCGTTCATCGTGCTGCTCCCGCTGCTGGGCGCCATCGTGAACGGCGTGTTCGGCAAGCGCCTCGGGCGCGAAGCCGTCACGCTGATGGGGCTCGGCACGGTTTTCGTCTCCTTCCTGTTCGCCGTCGTCACCTTCTTCGTCCTGCGTCATCACCAGCACGAAGGCGGGGGCAAGCTGGTTTGGCAGGGCTGGGAGTGGATGAAGCTCTCGCTCTCGGCGCGCCAAGGTGAGGGGATCACCTCGCTGTGGGTCTCGCTCTCGGTCGACGCGCTGTCGGGCACGATGGCGCTGATCGTCACCGGCATCGGCTTCCTCATCCACCTGTACTCGTCGAAGTACATGGAGGAAGACCCCGGTTTTTACCGCTTTTTCACCTACCTGAACCTGTTCATCTTCTCGATGCTGGTGCTCATCTTGGGCGACAGCTTGCCGGTGCTCTTCATCGGCTGGGAAGGCGTGGGTCTGTGTAGCTACCTGCTCATCGGCTTCTGGTTCGGCGAAGACAAGAACGCCGCCGCCGGCAAGAAGGCCTTCATCACCAACCGCATCGGCGACTTCGGCCTGCTGGTGGCGATGGGCCTGCTCCTCTATTACTGCGGCGCGCTCGATTGGTCGGGCATCCACGGCGCGCGCCAGAACCTGCTCCAAGAGGTGCAGATCTGGCCGCTCGGTGATCACGTGCCGCTCGCCAGCGTGCTGCCCGACGGCTGGGCGGCTTGGATCAACACGCCGCGCACCGCGACCGCCGCGACGCTGGTCGGCTTGTTCCTGTTCCTCGGCGCCGCCGGCAAGAGCGCCCAGCTGCCGCTGTACGTCTGGCTACCCGACGCGATGGCGGGCCCCACCCCGGTCAGCGCGCTGATTCACGCCGCCACCATGGTGACGGCGGGCATTTACTTGGTGTGCCGGACCGCGAGCGTGTTCGTGCTCAGCCCCGCCGCCATGTTCGTCGTCGCCCTCACCGGTGCCCTCACCGCCGTGCTCGCCGCGACGATCGCGTTCGCGCAAAACGACATCAAGAAGGTGCTGGCGTACTCCACCGTCAGCCAGCTCGGCTACATGTTCTTGGGCGTGGGCGTCGGGGCCTTTACGGCCGGCTTCTTCCACGTCCTCACGCACGCCTTCTTCAAGGCCTGCATGTTCCTCGGCGCCGGCTCGGTGATCCACGCCATGCACGCCCGCATCCACGACACGGATGCGTCGCAAGACATGCGCAACATGGGCGGCCTGCGGAAGTACATGCCGTACACGTTCGCGACGTTCGCCGTGTCGTGGGCCGCGATCATCGGCATCCCGGGGACGAGCGGCTTCTTCTCGAAGGACGAAATCCTACTGAAGGCTTACAGCTCGTACGTCGCGACGCCCGCCGGCGTGCAAGACGCCTTCGAGTGGCCGAAGTGGGGCGGCACGCTGCTCTACGCCCTCGGCTTCGCCGGCGCGATCATGACCGCGTTCTACATGACGCGGCTGTTCATCGGCACCTTCTTCGGGGAGTTCAAGGGCTGGACGATCGTCAAGAACTGGAAAGCGCCTGAGCACGCTCACGGCCACGATCACCACGATCATCACCACTCGGACGAGCCGCTCGAGGGTCCCAAGCCGCACGAGTCGCCCTGGCAGATGTGGCTGCCGCTGGCGATCCTGGGGGCCCTGGCCTTGTTCGGCGGCTTCCTGAACCCCGGCGCGCTCGAGATCATCGGCTGGCACGCCGACGACATGCCGCTGCATCACTTCCTGCACCCGGTGTTCGACAGCGCGCAGCAGAGCGTGCGCGTCATCGAGGGCGCCGAGCACCTGCTGCCCACGTTCCTCGGTCTGGCGCTGGTGGCGGTCGCCATCGGCGCGGGCGGCGCGTACTACATCTACGTGCAAATGAAGGGCGAGCCCGCTCGCTCCTTCACCGAGGCGTTCCCGCGCTTCCACCAGCTGGTGTACGACAAGTGGCGCGTCGACGAGCTCTACGAGGAGACGGTCATCGGCGCGGTCGATTCGCTCGCTGAGTTCGGTGCGTGGGCCGACAAGTGGATCGTCGACGGTATCCTCGCCAAGCTGTCGGCGTTCGTCGTCCGCAGCAGCGGCAGCGTCCTGCGCCAGCTGCAAACCGGGCGCATTCAAGCCTACGCCGCCGTCATGGTCGTGGGCGTCGGCCTCGTCGGTTGGTTCCTGGTCGCACCGCACGCGAACGCCAAGGTGCTCGCCAATCACGCCGCGGGGGCCTACAGCGTCACCGCGACGCCCGGCCTCGGCTATTCGTACCGCTGGGACGAAGATGGCGACGGCAAATGGGACAGCGAGAGCTTCGGCGACAAGGCCAGCGTCTCGTTCGACCTCGACATCGACAAGTCGCGCACGGTCGCGCTCGAGGTGAAGAACGCCTTCGGTCAGAAGGCGGCTCGCACCTTCACGCTCGAGCGTCCGAAGCCCGATCGCTCCGGTTTCGGTGGCACCACCATCGACGTGACGCAGGGCGCGGACGGCAGGCTGCAAGGCGTGCCGCGTCCTGCCGGCGGCAACGCACAACCTGGGCGCCCCACCGCGCCTCTTCTCCCGCCCGGCGCCAAGTTGCCCCCCGGTCACCCCACGCTTCCTTCTCAAGGTCAGTAACTCATGCGCCCCCTGGAACGTGCCGTAGTCGATTTCCTACCCTACCTGCTGGCGTTCGCGGCAGGCGCCATCATCCCGCGGCGACAGGGTAAAGCGGAGCGCTTCGCCATCGGCGTCACCGCCGCGCTCTCCATCTTGTTCGTGCGCAGCCTGTGGCCCGGCCCGTACGCCGAGTCCGACACGGCCAGCGAGTGGCCTCAGCTGCTCAGCGTGATCGTATTTTTGCCGATCTTCGGCGCCATCGCGCTGCTGTTCTTGCCCCGCCAAACCCCGGTGCTGCTCAAGCGCTTCACGTTCGGGGTGCTGGGTATCGACGCGCTCGTCTCGCTCGCCCTGCTCTCGCAGCCGATGTCTCGCGGCTGGCACTACCAGCAGATCGTCGACTGGGTGCCGTCGCTCGGCATCCGCTATCACGTCGCCATCGACGGCGTGAGCCTGTGGCTGGTGCTGCTCTGCACCTTCAGCACGCCGCTGGCGCTGTACGTCTCGTTCAACGCCATCAAGACGCGCATCAAGGACCTGTGCTTCGCGTTCTTGATGCTGCACGGCGCGATGCTCGGCTGCTTCGTGTCGCTCGACTTGTTCCTGTTCTTCGTGTTCTGGGAAATGATGCTGGTGCCGATGATCATCATGATCGGCATCTGGGGCGGCGTCGAAAAGATCAAGGCCGCCTACAAGTTCTTCCTCTACACGATGGTCGGCAGCATGCTGATGCTGGCGGCGATCATCTACATGGTGTGGACGCACACCCAGGTCGCCGGCTACCCCAGCTTCGACTACCTGGCGCTCTCGCGCCTGGTGCTGCCCCGCACCGCGGCTTGGCTGTGCTTCCTCGGCTTTTTGGCGGCGTTCGCCATCAAGGTGCCGATGTTCCCGCTGCACACGTGGCTGCCCGACGCTCACGTGCAGGCGCCGACGGGCGGCTCCATCATCCTGGCCGCCGTGCTGCTCAAGCTCGGCACGTACGGCTACATTCGCTTCTGCATGGGCATGATCGGCGGGCCCGCCTGGGCGGCGGCCGCCAACCTGGCCGGTCTCGCGATCGGCGGCGGCATCATGTACGGCGCGCTCGTGGCCTGGAAGCAAGACGACGTGAAGCGCCTGGTCGCCTACTCGTCGGTCGCGCACATGGGCTTCGTGATGCTGGGCTGCTTCGCGGCTACCCAAGCCGGCCTGGAAGGCGCCATCTTGCAGATGCTGAATCACGGCGTCTCGACGGGCGCGCTGTTCCTCTTGGTCGGCGTGATTTACGATCGCCGCCACACGCGCCTCGTGCGTGAGTTCGGCGGCCTCGCGAAGGTGATGCCGATCTACGCGGCGCTGTTCGTGATCGTGACGATGTCGAGCATCGGCGTCCCCGGCACCAACGGCTTCGTCGGCGAGTTCATGATCATCATGGGCACTTTCGTGTCGGCGACGCTCGGCGGCAACGCCAAGCTGCAAGCCGGCTTGGCCGCCGCGGGCGTGATCCTCGCCGCCGTTTACATGCTGGCGGTCGTGCAGCGCATGTTCTTCGGCCCCCTCACGAACCCGAAGAACAAGCGCCTGAAGGACATGAACCCGCGCGAGATCATCGCGATCGCCCCGCTGATCGCGCTGATCTTCGTGATCGGCTGGTTTCCGAGCCTCTTCACCAGCCGCATGACGGCGGGCGTCGAGACGGTGATCGACCGCTACAAGTCTCACCGTCAGGCCTACGTCGAGTCGCGTGAAGCGACCTTCGCCTCGTTGACGCCGCGCCGGGGTGGCCCGCTCGAGCGGGGCTATCCGGATGATCCAAAGAAGAAAGCCGAAGCCGCCGCGCAGGCGCTGAACGTGGAGGCGCCATGAGCGTGCTACTCGCCATCTCTCCGCTCCTGGTGGTCGCCATCGGAGCCCTGCTCTTGATGTTGACCGAAGCGTTCGGGAAGCCGACGAGCCCCGAGGGCTTCGGCCCCGATGGCTTGATCATCGACGCGGGCGCCGGTCGAGCGAGCGAGCTCGGTCTGGGCAGCGCGGTGGTGCTGTTCGCGGGCGCCATCGCCTCGCTGGCGGTGTGGATGGTCGGGCCCGAGAAGTTCGAGGGGCTCGAGATCCTGCTGCCGTATCTGGTCGTCGATCGCTTCACGTTGTTCTTCAGCTTCATGCTGTGCCTCGGCGGCGGCCTGGCCTGCCTGCTCGCGGGTGGGTACCTGCCCGAGCACAAGCTCGAGCGCGGCGAGTTCTTCCCGCTCGTGCTGTTCTCCACCGTCGGCGCGATGGCGCTGGCGGCGGCCGGCGACATCCTCAGCCTCTTCATCGCGCTCGAGACGATGTCGCTCGGCGTCTACTGCCTGATCGGCTTGCGCCGCACGAGCCCGCGCGCCTCGGAGGCCGCGCTGAAGTACTTCTTGCTCGGCAGCTTTGCCGCCGCGCTCATGCTGTTCGGCGGTGCGCTGCTCTACGGTGCGACGGGGCACACCGACTTGAAGGGTATCGGCGAAGCGGTGGGAACCATCGGTCAGGCGGGCAGCACCGTCAGCCCGACCCTGGTGCTCGTCGCGCTGGCGCTGAGCATCGCTGGGCTCGCCTTCAAGGTGAGCGCGGTGCCGTTCCACATGTGGACGCCCGACGCCTACGAAGGCGCGCCCACGCCTGCCACGACGTACATGGCCGTGGCGGTGAAGAGCGCCGCGTTCGCGGTGCTGCTCCGCATGCTGATCGTGGCCTTCGGCGATGAGCGCTTGATGAGCTGGGGCGCGGGCTGGCCGCCCGTCTTGGCCCTGATGGCGATCGTGACGATGACGATCGCCAACGTGATCGCGGGTCGCCAAGACTCCGTCAAGCGCATGCTGGCTTACTCGTCGATCGCGCACGCTGGCTACGCGCTCGTGGGCGTGGTCGCCGCGATGCGCTCGGAGACGGGCGTCGCGAGCGTGCTCTTCTACATGCTGGGCTACACGGTCTCGACCGCGGGTGCGTTCGGCGCCCTCATCCTCTGCGGCCGCCAGGGCGCCGAGGCGGTGTCGTACGAGGACCTTTCGGGCATCGGCCGGCGCCACCCGGCCGCGGCGCTGGCGTTCTCGTTCTTCTTGCTCTCGCTGGCCGGCGTCCCGCCGAGCGCCGGCTTCTTCGGCAAGTTCTACGTGTTCAATGCCGCCATCGACGCCGAGCTCTACGCGCTCACGGTGATCGGCCTGCTCAACAGCATCTTGGGCGCCTACTACTACCTGCGCGTCATGGTCTTCATGTACATGCGCGAGCCGGAGCCAGGCGCTCCCATCGCCACGCCGATGAGGTCGGGCATGGTGGCGTCGGCGCTGGTGATCGCGGCCGTGTTCGTGATCGGCATCGGGCTCTTCCCTGACACGCTGCTTACGATGGCGCGCGCCGCCGGCCTGCGCTAAGCGAGGCTCATGCGTCGCGTGATGGGTCTCAACGGGGCGAAGCTGCTCTGCGTCGCCCTGCTCGGACTGACGGCGTGTAGCAAGAAGCCGGCACCGGCGCCCGCCCCGAGCAGCAGCGCGTTCAAGCCCGCTGCGCCCGTGGCCTCGGGTCTGCCCGGCGCGCCGGAGAAGGTCAGCAAGACGGTCAACCCCGAGAACCGCCCCGCTTACGCGGGACCGGCGGGCGGCGTGCGCGGCGTCGTGACGGTGTCGGGCGACGTCGCGCCCGACGCTCGTGAGCACGTCCAGAAGATCAAAGGCGCGTGTCCCGAAGCTCGCGAGATGTACGCCAAGATTTTTCGCGAAGGCATGATGCGTAGCCTGGCCGACGCGCTCGTCGCGGTGACCGGCTACGACGGTTACGTCCCCGCCAAAGAGCCGAAGAAGGTGGTCGGGGCGCGCGGCTGCGCCTTCAGCAGTCGCACCCTCGCCCTGACCTTCGGTCAAACCATCGAGCTCGTGAGCAAAGACCGCGAAGCCTACGTGCCGAGCCTGCTCGGCAGTCGGCAGCCGGTGCAGCTGCTCGCGTTGCCGGGCGGAGTAGGCTCCACCTTGTACCCGCCCGAGCCCGGGCACTACGTGCTGACCGACTCCATCAAGGTCTTCATGTTGGCCGACGTGTTCGTGCTCAAGTACTCCACGCACGACGTCACGGGCCTGGACGGTCGCTTCGAGATCAACGGTATCCCGGCGGGAAAAGCGCGCATCAGCGCGCTGTTGCCGGCGACAGGCGCCGTCGTCGAGAAGGACATCGAGATCAAGCCGGGGGCCCCGCTCGAGGTCTCGCTGGAAATCCCCTTCGACGCCAAGGCGTTCGCGGCCAAGAGCGCGCCCCCCGCGCCGAGCGCGTCGCCGTCTCCGCCCTGATCGTTCAGCGCACGTCCGTCACGAGCGCGGCCGCCTGGGAGCCCACACGCCGGGCCAGCACGGCCGCCAGCGTCGACAGCGCTTCCGGGCTCGCGGGACGCGCCGGCGCCTGCGCGCTTTGGAGCAGCTGGTCGAAGGTGGCCTGATCTTGCTGCAGATCCGCGCCGGCGAGCGCGATGATCCAAGCGTCACCGTTGCTCGGATCCACCTGCAGCAAGCGCTCGGCCTCCCTGAGCGCAGCGGCAGCATCGCCCGCCTTCAGCGCCGACAGCGCGCGCTGCTCGCCGAGTGAGCGAGGCAGCTCCGCGCCGCGCGCGGTCAGGCGCTCGATGGCGCGTTCGGCGCGCTCCAGGCGAGCGCGATCGACGGCCCGCTGCGCAGCCTGGCGCAGGGCTCGCTGCACCGCGAGCGACTCGGGCGAGCGCGTCGCCAGAGCGTCGAGTAAGCGAAATGCCTCGGCGCGATCGCCGAGCCTCTCGGCCACGTCAGCCGCCAGCAGGCTCGCATCTTCGCGCTGGGGATCGAGGCGCATCGCTTCTCGCGCCGCAGCGTGAGCGCTCCGGAGATCACCTCGCAGCCGCTGGCAGCGGGCGAGCTCGAACCACAGCGGCCCGTAGCTCGCGTCGGCCTGCTCCGCTTCCGTAAATGCCTGATTCGCTAAGTTATTTTCGCGGAGTTGGCACGCCACGGCAGCGATGCGCGTGCTGATCTCGGGGCCGGAGCCGTCGAGCTCGCGCGCTCTTTCGTAGAAGGCCAGGGCCTCGCGCCACTCGCCGCGCGCTTCGCGCAGGGCGGCCATGGCGTAGAGCGCGTAGGCTTCGGGCTCGATGAAGCGGCCCTCGGTCGTCACCCCGTCCACGGTGCGAGCGACCGGCGACTGGAACACGCCGCAAGCGGCGAGCGAGAGCGCGCCGAGGGCGGCCAAGATGGAACGCGCGCTCACGTCAGCTCGGTGAGCGCCGCCAGCAGCTCGTCGTTCTCGGTCGGAGCACCGATCGTGATGCGCAGCTGGTTCGCGAGCCGCCCCCCGCGGGCGTGGAAGCTGCGCACCAAGATGCCGCGCTGCTTCAGAGCTTCGTACAGCTCGGCCGCCGGCTTGCTGCACTTCACCCACAGGAAGTTGGCCTGGCTGGGCGTCGGCTCGAATCCGCTGAGGCCAGCGAGGCGCCCTGCGAGGCGCGTGCGCTCCGCCACCACCTCGCGCGAGATGCGGGCGATCTCCGGCGCGAGCTCACCGAAAGCGAGCTCGGCCACGCGCTGGGTCGGCGTGGGCACGTTGTAGGGCAGCCGCACCTTGTCGAGCTCGGCCACCACGTCCGGTCGAGCCACGAGAAATCCCAGCCGAAACGCCGCGAAGCCCACCTTGGACAGCGTCCGCAAGATCGCGACGTTGGCGTGACGGCGGTAGAAATCGAGCTGGTCGCGATCGGAGTAGGCGATGTACGCCTCGTCGATGACGACCAGCGCCTGCGGCGCCGCCGCGATCAGCGCCTCGAGGCGCTCGGGCGACATCAGGTTGCCGGTCGGGTTGTTGGGGCTGGCAATGAACACCAAGCTGGGGGGAGCCATGGCGATCGCGCTCCGCAACGCGTCGAGCGACAAATCCCAGCTGGCGTCGAGCGGAACCTCGAGCACGCGCAGACCGCGGCAGCGGGCGCTCATGCGGTACATCACGAACGACGGCGTGGTCGTGAGCACGGTGGCCTCGCCGCCGCTCGGAGAGCGGACGAAAGCCGTGAGCAGCAGGCTTATCACCTCGTCGCTGCCGACGCCGGGCAAGATCTCGGCGGGCGTTACTCCGAGGCTCGCCGCGATGGCCGCGCGCAGCGCGCCGAGCGACGGATCGGGGTAGCGCTCCCAGGCGCCGCTCGCCATCGCTTGCGCGATTCGCTCTTTCGCCGCTCGCGTCATGATCGGTGGCGCTTCGTTGGCGTCGAGGCGAACGCGGTAGCTCGCGAGATCGGGCAGGTAAGGCGAGAGCTCGGCCAGCTCCGGGCGCGAAAGCTGCGTGATCGAAAAGGCAGACATGACGGAAACGTGGCCGCGAACCTACCACGGCGGCGGCGGCTCTGGCATGCTCCAGAGCCCCGCGCCGCATGTCACTCTCCGAAGTATTAGGCCAAGAGCCGGCCACGAGAACGCTGGAGAACGCGCTCCGCTCGGGGAAGGTGCATCACGCCTACCGCTTCGAGGGGCCGGAAGGCGTCGGCAAGGGTCTGGCGGCGCTGCACTTCGCGCAAGCGCTCTTGTGCGAGGCGGGCGAGCCGCTAGCTTGCGGGGCGTGCAGCGCGTGTAAGCGCGCCCTCACGTTCGGCGAAGACGAGCCCCGCCTGCCCGCGCACCCCGACTTGCTGATCGTCGAGCGTGGCCTGTACAGGTCGGTGCTGCAGGCGAGCGAGAGCAGCGGCATCAGCATCGAGCAAGTACGGCGCATCGTGCTGTCGCGCGTCGGCTTCGCGCCACACGAGGGGAAGGCCGTCGTCTGCATCGTGCGCGGCGCCGAAGACCTGACGATCTCGGCCGCCAACGCCTTGCTCAAGACCCTCGAAGAGCCGCCGGCGCGCACGTTCTTCGTGCTGGTTTCGAGTCAGCCGAGCCGCCTGCTCGACACCATTCGCTCCCGCACCTTGCCCGTGCGCTTCGGACCGTTGCCGGAGCCAGTGCTAGCGCGCCTGCTCGAAGCGCGCGGGCTCGACCCCAAGCTCGCGTTGCTGGCGCAAGGCAGCATGGCCCAAGCCCTCGGCCTGGCGGAGACCGAGGCGCTAGCGGCGCGAGAGGCCTTCGCCAGCGCGGTCATCGCCGGCTTCGACGCGCCCGACTTGGCTAGCTCGCTGGCCTTCGGTGAGAAGGCAAAGTGGGAGCGCTCCGAGCTCTCGGAGCTGCTCGGTCACCTCACGCAGGTGCTCGCCCTCAGGGCGCGCGACGTGGTCACGAGCGCGCCGGACGACGCGCGGCGGTGGGCGCGCCGCTACGAAATCGTGCGCGCCGCCGCGAGCGACCTCGAGCGCAACGTCGGCCCGCAGCTCGCGCTCGAGGCCATGATGGCCAAGCTACGTCGCGCTTGAGCCCAGCAGCGCGTTCTGGAACGCCTGCGCTCGCTGAGCCACGCGCCCGAGGTCGTCGCCGCTCGCGAACAGGTCCGAAATGACGGCCGCTACCACGCCGAGCCGCCCGAGCTCGGCGGCGTGGTCCAGCGTGAGCCCGCCGATCACCACGAGCGGGATGCCGCTCGTTCGTGCGCGCTCGGCGGCTCGCGCCACTCGCGGCAAGCCGAGGGCAGGGTCCGCGCGCTCCTTCGAGATCGTCGTGAACACGGGCCCGAACGCGACGTAGTCGGGGCGCTCCGCTAGCGCCTGCTCGAGCTGCGCTTCGTCGTGGGTCGACACGCCGACGCGCAGCCCCGGCGAGAGCCTTCGCACGTCGCGGAGCGGCAGATCGTCTTGGCCGACGTGTACCCCGTCGCTGCGGGCGAGCAGGGCGAGGTCGGGTCGATCGTTGGCGAACAGCAGCGTGCCGCTTTCGCGACACAGCGGGCGCAGCTGCTCGAGCAGCGACAGCGTCTCGCGCGGGCTCTGGTGCTTGGCGCGCAGCTGCAGGATCGCAGGCCGCGCGGTCAGGAGCGCAGCCGCCAGCTCCAGCGGCGCTACGTTTCGCTTCGTGAGCGTGGTCAGGTCGACGATCGGGTATAGGCCGCGCATGGGGGCCATGGTACCGGCGTTCGTATGCGTGCTCACAGTCTGGTTTGGCTGTTCCTGCTGACGGCCGCTAGCGGCTGCGCGGGGAGTCAAACGACCATCGGCTCCAGCGTCGGTGACAACGAGAGCGCGGCGGGCTCGCGCAGCGAAGAAGCCGCGCCCGACGCCAGCGGAGCGGGGGGCGCCGCCGACGCGGGCAGCGGCAGCACGACGGCCGCGTCGCCTGCAGCCGAAGACGAAGCGCCCGAGGAGCCGCCTCCGCCCGACCCAGCGCTGGTGAGGGCGCTGGTCGACAAGACGGGGGAGGCGACGCCGAACGACAACGCGCTGCGTTTGCGGCTCGAGGTGCTGCCGCAGCCGGAGGGTGAGCTCTGGCTCGCGGTGGTGGTGAACCGTGGCACGTCCGCGGCGCGCGTTCGCTTCGACCTGCGCCATCTCACGCTCACGCTCACGCCCCCTGACGATCCGAAGCGGCCGAAGTGGAAGAAGGCGCCGGCCCCCATCGTCTGCAAGCTGCCCGAGGGCTTTGGAGCGCCGCCTCGCGCCGAGCATTACACGCTCGAGCCAGGCGAAGGTCTGGTCCAAACCTTCGACCCTCGCCTGTATTGCATCTCGTCGAAGGGGGAATCGCAGCTCGCTGCGGGGCAGACCTTGACCGCCAAGCTCGGCTTCACCCCCAAGCCGCCGCGCGTGCTGTGGAAGCAAGGCAAGCGAACCGAGGCGCCCGCGCTTCAGCTGCCGCCGTTCGTGGCCGAGCCCGCGGCGCCAGAGCCACCAGCAGGGGAAGCGGCCAAGATCGACCCCGAGGCGGATCCGCGCGTGAAGCAGCTCGTGGCGGGCGAGCAGCTGCTCACGGCCGACCTACTGGGCACGGAGGGCGAGGAAGACGCGAGCCTGCCGCTGCGCTTGCGCTTGGTGCGCGGCTCCGACGCCGCGAGCGAGCGAACCGCCACCGCGACGGTCGAGGTGGCGGCGAAGGCCAAGAAGACGCAGCTGTACTTCAGGCGCGAGCTGCTCAGCCTCACCGTGCACGGTCCGGACGGCATCCGCGGCTGCGATCCTCAGCCAGATGATCGCGCTCCAGACCGGCAGGCGTACTCCACCCTCGCGGCCGGCCAGAAGCTATCGGCGGTCAGTCTGCTGAGCGAGCTCTGTCCGAACTACACCTTCGGCAGGCCCGGGCTCTACCTGGTGAGCGCGCGCCTCGACGCTTCGCGCACGGGCGCAGAATTCGGCCTGAACGCGTTCACGGGTCGGATCGAGAGCAGGAGCCAAGCGCTGGTTCGTATCCGCACCGGCGATTTGCCGGCGCTGCCGCCGCCCGAGCCCCTGCGCGTCCGAGTGGGACAGTAGGGCCGGGGCTGGGGTAAGATCGGCGTCGTGCCCCTCGACATCGGTTCGACGGTTGACCGGCGCTACCTTCTCAAGCGTGAAATCGCGCGGGGCGGCGCCGGCGCCGTATTCGAAGCCGAGCACGTGTACACGAAGCGCTCGGTGGCGCTCAAGCTGCTCATCCCCGAGCAGCGCTGGGCGCCCGAGCCGCGCGCGCGCTTGCTGCGCGAGGCGCTCGCGCTTTCGGCGGCGCGGCACCCCGGGGTCGTGGCCGCCCTGGACGCGGGCGAGACTGACGACGGCACCCCTTACCTGGTGCTCGAGTTGCTCGAGGGGCGCAGCCTCGAGGGCATCTTGGCGGTGCGACGGCGCATCGGCGCGGCGGAGGTAGCCTGGCTCGGCATCGCGCTGTGTGATGCGCTGGCGTCCGCGCATGGCCGCGACATCGTCCACCGTGACGTCAAGCCCAGCAACGTGTTCGTCGCGCGCGACGAGCAGGGCCGAGAGGTCGTCAAGTTGTTCGATTTCGGCGTCGCGCGCGTGCCCAGCGAAGACAACAAGCTCACGCAGGACGGCGCGCTGCTCGGCACGCCCGAGTACATGGCGCCCGAGCAGCTGCTGGCGCGCGAGGTCGATGGTCGCACGGATTTGTACGCGCTCGGCGTCACGCTCTACGAGTGCCTGGCGGGCGTCGTGCCGTTCGAAGGCAACTTCGGCGAGGTGCTGCTCAAGGTATCCACGGAGCCGCTGCCGCGGCTGCTCGACCGGGTCGCGGACGTCCCGCCCGAGCTCGCGATCGCCATCGAGCGCGCCGTATCTCGTGACGCGGGCGCTCGCTTCCCCGACGCGCAGGCGTTCGCGCGCGCGCTCCGACGGGCGGCCCCGAACGCCGCGCCCGGGTCGCTGCTCGGCATTCGTCAGGCGTCGTCGGCGGTGCTGACGCGGTCGCCCGGCTCGACGTCGCTGCCCAGCTCGAGCGCGAAGGCCTCGCCGATCAGCCTGACGCGGGGCCCCGTGGTGCCGCCGCCGCTGCCGACGACCCGCCGCCGCTTCCCGCGGGCCCCGTATGTCACGCCCGTGCGCATCCTGCACGAGGGCTCGGAGCTCGAAGGGCGCAGCGAAGACATCTCGGTGGGCGGCTTGCTGGTGCTCGCGCCCGAAGCCTTCGAGCAGGCGGCGCTGGTCAAAGTTCGCTTCGCGCTGCCGACGACGGGCGCCGTGGTCGAAATCGACGCGACGGCGCGCTGGGTCAAGGCCGCGCGCGTGACGGGCGCGGTCGGCTTACAGTTCGCGTCGTTGCCGGCGGACGCGCACGAGGTGATCGATCGCTTCGTGACGATGATGGGCGGCGAGTGAATCACGGCGGCGTGGCTCGAGCCGCGCGCGTGATCAGCGGCGGCGCGCGATCAGCGGCGGCGCGCGCGGTACAGAGCGAAGCTGCCGCCGTCGCGGTTGGACGCGAAATAGAGGTCGCACATGTCGGCAGAGAAGCTCGGGTCGACGTCGTCGCGATCGCTGTTCACGTCGTTCACGAGCACGGCTGGCAAGGTAGGCTGGCCCGTGTCCGGCTGCAGCGGCGCCGTATACAGGTCCTTGCCGCGGTCGCCGACAGCGCAGCTCTCGTCGAGGCCGGTGTGACTCACGAGCAGCGTCTTGCCGTCCGGCGTCACCCAGGGTGACAGCTCTTCGTCTGCCAGGGCTACGCCGGTTGGTCCGAGCGCGCAGGCCGGGCTGCCGAGCTGGAGCGCGACAGGCGTCGGGCTGGCGTCGCTCGCCAGCGCCGTGACCAGCGCCTGACCGAGCAAGCCGCGGTCCGTCATCCAGAACCCGCGGGGCGTCGCGCCGCCGCCGGGCGCCGTCGCCATCGCGATGCTGTGGTCATTGCCCTCGCCGTTGAAGGGCGCGGGCGCGAGCTCCGCGAGCTCGAGGACGCTGGTCCAGCGCCCGAAATAGATGCGCCGCTGCTCTTCCCGTCGGTCGAACAGAAAATTGACGCCCGCCACTTGCCCGCTCGTGAGCCCCGCCGCGAGCAGCAGCGGCCCTGCGTCTTCCGGCACCGTCGTTCTGATCGCGCCGCCGGCGCTCGTCGAAGCATCGGTCGTGTAGCGGATACCCACGCCCTCGAAGAAATAGAGCAAGTCCGTCGCGGTGCGGCCGATGCGCGGGAAGCGCGCGTCTTGCGCGCTATCGGACAGCGTGCTCAAGCGCTCCGGCGTCGAGAAGCGCAGCCGGCTCAGCTCCGTGCACGCGAAGCAATCGGTCGAGCCTTCGCGGCAGTACTCGCCCGCCTTGCAGTTGCAGCTCGCCGTCGTCGAGCCTCCGGAGCCGCCCGAGCCGCTGGCGCTCGTTCCTCCTCCTCCGCCGTCGCCGGGTTGCCCGCTCGCGCCGCTGCTCCCGCCGTCTTCTCCGCCGCCGGCTGCCCCGGCCGCGGCTCCGCTGCCGCCGGGCACGGGAATGAACTCGTTACCTCCGCAACCGACCGCGCTCAGCAGCAGCGCGCCGCAGCAGCAGACCAAGCGACGATTCAGCTCGCTACCGAGACCCAGCATCAGTCTCGACAACGATAGCCCTACCTGGGCTTACGGTGAGGCAGATTTCTTCCGGCGCAGCTCGCTCAGCTCTTCGAGGTTGGCTTTTGCGCGAGGATCCTCGGGATCCAAGGCTTGGGCGCGCTTGAAGGCGGCCTCGGCTCGGTCGAGCTCCCCCCGCTTGGCGTGGGCCGTCCCGAGGTTGAGCCAGGCGCTGCCGAGCTGAGGCTCGAGCACGGTGGCGCGCTCGGCCGCCTCGACGGCGCGGTCGTAGTTGCCGCCGAGCTGCAAGGCGTACGAGAGATTGGCCTGGTAGCTCGCGCGCTTGCCGTCCAAGTCGACCGCGCGCTGCAAGGCTGGTAGCGCGCGGTCGAGCCGATTTTCGGCGAGGTAGGCGGTACCGAGGTCGCTTTGGAAGCGAGCTTCGCCCGGGACGAGCAGCGCAGCGCGCTCGAAGGCCTTGATGGCCTCGGCGGTCCGCCCTTGCAGCAAGTAGGCGGCCCCGAGGTTCCCGAGGCGGTCCGGGTTGTCGCGGTCGAGCGCCGCCGAGCGCTCGAAATAGGGTAGCGACTCCTGGGCGCGGCCCGTCGCCATCAGCGCGACTCCGACCGCCGATTGCGCCTCCGGGTGTCGCGGTAAGAGCTTTGCGGCTTGCTGGAGGCTGTCGATCGCGACGTCGGCCTTGCCTTGAATGAGCAGCAGGTGACCGCGCTCGAGCAGCGCCGGAGCGTACTCGGGGTCGAGCTTGAGCGCGGCGTCGAGCTGCTTCAAAAGGCCGGGGATGCGCGCGTCGCGCGGGGCCGAAGCGTAGTCGAGCGGTAAGCTCGCCTCCGACACGGACACGCGCACCAGCCCTACCTTCGGCGCCGGATCCTTCGGCGCGAGCCGCTCCGCCTTGCGATAATGAGCGCGCGCCTCCTTGAATTTCTCGGCCTCGTAAGCGGTGTCGCCGAGCGCGAGCTCTGCGTCGGCAGGATCGCCGGTTCCGCGCGCGAGGCCGTCGGTTGCCGCAGGCTCGGGGGGCGGAGGCGGGGGCGCGACCGGAGTCGGCGACGTTCGCGACGAGGGCGACGGGGGGGCCGCGCCGACGGGGGAAGCCGGACTCGGCGGCAGCGCCGTCGTGGTGTTGAGCGCGGTCGGGGAGGGGGCGGGAGCGGCCGCACCGGCAAGCGCCACGGGCTCGCGCGCCGCGGGCTCGCGGGGTGGCTCTGCGGTTTGACTGGCGCACCCAGCGAGAGCCCAGGAGACGAGAGCCCAGCCGGCGGTGCCGGGGAGGCAGGCGCGGTTCATGACCCGCGCCCCACGCTGCCGTGAACGACCGCATAGGCGTGCGCCATCACGGTCTTGGCCGCCTCCACGAGCCGCGCGCTCTCGCTCGGAGGCGTGAGGCGAACGATGCCCGGCTGGGGCTCGCACTCCGCGGCGTTGAGCGCCCGCGCCGCGTCGCGCACCGGCTGCGGCACGGAGCTGTCGGCTTCGATCGCGCGCAGGTGGTCGACGTAAGTTCGACCCCAGGCGCGCCAGGAGATAGACAGCGCACCATTCAAAGCCATCCCCGCCGCGCGCTTGAGCCCCAGCACGCCCGCCGTACGATCGTGCGCCTTCAGCCGAGCTTCCGCGCGCCCCAGCTCGCCCAATCCCTGACGAATCCACTGCTCGGGCGAGCTCTGCGACAGCCAGCTCGGCAGCGCGGGGGCGGAGTCGACCTCACGGGGCATCGTGCTTCATCGAGTGCTCTTTGCCGTCGTAGCGCAAGAGCACCTTCTTGTTGTCCGTCTGCGTCGCGATGCACACCGGGCGTCGCCACACGCGGACGAGGCTGTTCAGCGTCTCCTTCGCGTAGTCGGCGCGCAGGTCGACCCCGCGGTGATCGTGCGTCAACAGCAGCTCACCTCGATTCTCGAAATTGCCGTCTTCCACGTAGATGAACGGGTTGCCGAAATTGGTCAGCTGCGAGAGCAGCTTCTCTTTGACGGCGCGAAACTCGCGCGTGTCGATCTCGAAGCGGTCGTTGCGGTTCGACCAGTTGAAAGTGAACATCTTGTGCTCGATCGCGAACTCCGGCGTCAGAAACTCGTCGATGAACGTGACGTCGTTGTACAGCGCGCGCACCTCGAACACCTTCTCGCGCCCCAAGCCGAGCCGCAAATCCCAGTTGCGCTTGACGTCGAGGTCGGAGCACTCCTCCCACTCCCGCCCGAACTGGCCCTTGTCCCAGCGCTCCTCGATGCTGCGGAACAGCTCCACGCCCAGCTTGTACGGGTTCAGTCGCCCGCCGCTGGTGGCCATCACGCCCGCGTTGTTCTCCGCGTAGTCGACGATCTCGCTCCAGTCGCAGACGTCGTTCGTCATCATGCGCGAGTGCCAGAAGCTGGCCCAACCCTCGTTCATGATCTTGGTCTGCATCTGCGGCACGAAGTAGTAACCCTCGTCGCGGATGATGCTCAAGATCGCCCGCTCCCAGCGCTCGAGCGGCGCGTTCTCGAGCAAGAACAGCAGCACGTCTTGCTCGCGCTGCGCGGGGAACTTGCCGCGGCCCTTGTCCCGCTCCGCCTCGAGCTTCTTCTTCTGCTCCTCCATGTACTCGGAGGGGTTGATGAACTCCTCCATGTAGTCTTTGGCTCGCAGCCGCGGGACTTCGATTTGCCCCGGCTCCTCGTCGGCCTGCGAGTCGCGCTTACGCACGACGAAACGCGACCACGGGTCGATCAGGTTCTCGAGCGACAGGCAGGTGTCGATGAACTCTTCGACCTTGGGGATCCCGTAGCGATCGACGATGCGCCGCACCGCCGAGCCGTGGTTCGCCATCTTGTCGACCCATTTGCGGTTCGGGTTGTAAGAGTCACCCGAGCGCCGCATCGGATCCGTCACCGTCTCCCCCGCGTCGAGGTCGGTGGCGCGAAACGAGAAGTTGTTCTTGAAGAAGTCGACGTGCCCCATCACGTGGCACATCACCAGCTTCTGATCCGTCAGGCTGTTGCCCTCGAGCAGGTAGGCGTACGAGGGGTTCGAGTTGATCACCATCTCGTAGATTTTCGAGAGGCCGTACTCGTAGCTCTTGCTGAGCCGCTCGTACTCCATCCCGAACCGCCAGTGCGGGTAGCGGTTGGGGAAGCCGCCGTAAGCGGCGATCTCGTTCATCATGTCGTAGCTGAGCATCTCGAACACGATCGGAAAGAAATCGAGCCCGTAGCCCCGGGCGATCTTCTCGATCTTCTCTTGCTCGACCCTCAGGTACCTCGGCAGCGACGTATTCGTTGCGAATTGCGCCATCTCGCTCAATCTTTGCACACCTCGGCTGCCTCGGTGCGGCAATATTCCGCTGGCTTGGGGGCGCCACGTCGTAACGGGCGCGTCCGATTTAACCCGCGCGCGTCGGTGGGCCGAATTCATGGCCTCCTGGCGCCGCTGCAGCCGCGCACGCGCGTCGATGTAACGTTGCGCACTGCCACGCACGTTCACTTCGATCCCAACCGGGCGCAGCGGGCTACGCAATTCTTTCGGCTTTTTGCGCTCGGCACGCAGCCTGCACAGCGCTCGCGCATGTCGAGTCATATCCGCAGCTGCTTGAGTCTTTCGATGTTCGGAATCGTCGGTCTGATCGGCACGTCGGCCGGAGCGCAGGAGACGGTGGGCGCGCGCACGACCCCCGGGTCGCCCGTCTCCGTGTTCGGCAGCAAGGGGCAGGTCGCGATCTCCAGCGAAGCCGGCGCCACCTTCGAGCACACGTCGGTGAGCGGCGTCGACGGCTCGAAGACGAGCTTGGTGCTGCGCCCGGGCGTCGACTACTTCTTGATCGATCGCCTCTCGCTGGGCGCGTTCGTGGGCGTCGACTACTCCTCCGTGCCCGGCGGCAGCTCGACCGCGTTCGCGATCGGCCCGCGCGTCGGCTACGACATCGCGTTCTCGGACCATTTCTCCCTCTGGCCGCGAGCGGGGCTTTCCTACAACACGACGACGGTGAAGTCCGACGCCGACAACATCGGCGGCGTGTCGGTGCCGTCAGTCGAGAGCACGAACAACGCCATCGCGCTGAACCTGTTCGCGCCCATCCTGTTCCACACCAACCACTATTTCGCCGGCGTCGGCCCCGCCCTCGACACGGATCTGTCCGGAGACGCCAAGGCCACGACCTTCGCCGTCCGCGTCACCCTCGGCGGCTGGGTCTTCTGATTACGGCGACGTGCGGAGATGGGCGGGATTTCCACAGGAAGGTGGGAAGGGTGGAAGGGAGCAGGGATGGCGTGAGCCCATCCGGCGGCGGCAGCGCGGGCCTGACCCCCCTTCCAATCTTCCACCCTTCCTGTGTGACCCCTCGCTCGAGGATGGGCGTGTGGGAGTCGACCGTTGTAGAGGGCGACGTGCGGAGATGGGCGGGATTTCCACAGGAAGGTGGGAAGGGTGGAAGGGGAGCAGGGATGGTGTGAGCCCATCCGGCGGCGGCAGCGCGGGCCTGACCCCCCTTCCAATCTTCCACCCTTCCTGTGCCCCCCCTCTCGAGGTGTGGAGTGTCGGAGTCGACGCGCTGTTGTAGAGGGCGATGTGTGGGCGGGATTTCCACAGGAAGGTGGGAAGGGTGGAAGGGAGCAGGGATGGCGTGAGCCCATCCGGCGGCGGCAGCGCGGGCCTGAACCCCTTCCAATCTTCCACCCTTCCTGTGACCCCCTCTCGAGGCGCAGGGTTATTTGCCTTTGCCGAGGAACTCTTTGATGGACCCGACGATGGCGTCGCGGTCGCGGATTTCGCTGACGACGACCGCGTCTTCGCTGTTGAAGTGCTCGCGGAGATCCTTGATGAATTGGCCGGAGCCATACGGGCTCTCGACCTGCCCGTAGGCGAACATGTTCACCTTGGGCAGCACCTCTTTCTTCAGCAGCTCCACGCAGGTGAGCGTGTCGTCCATCGACCAGTTGTCGCCGTCCGAGAAATGGAACGGATAAATGTTCCATTCGTCCGACGGGTAGTGCTCGTCGATGAGCTGCGCTGCCAGCTTGTAGGCGCTGGAAATCATGGTGCCGCCCGACTCGCGCGTCTTGAAGAACGTCTCGCGGTCCACCTCGCGCGCCACCGCGTCGTGGATGATGTAGCGGCTCTCGAGCCCCTGGTATTGCCGGCGTAGCCAGGTATCGATCCAGAAGCTCTCGATGCGAACGATCTCCTTCTGTTCGTCGCCCATCGAGCCCGACACATCCATCATGTAAATGATGACGGCGTTGGCGACCGGCTCGTGGTCTTCCTTCCAGCTGCGGAAGCGCTTGTCTTCCTTCTGCGGCACGACCACGGGGTTGCCCGGGTTGTAGCTGCCGGCCGCGATCGCGCGGCGCAGCGCCTCCTTGTAGGTGCGCTTGAAGTGGCGCAGCGACTCCGGCCCTACGCGGCGAATGCCGGTGTAGCGATCTTTGGCCGCGACGATGCGGCTCTTGCCCTTGTTCTCGATCGCGGGCAGCTCCAGCTCCTCGCCCAAGATGTCGGCCAGCTCGTCGAGCGTCACGTCGACTTCGAGCACGTGCTCGCCGGCGTCCTTTCCCGCTTGGCCCGAGCCATCGCCCTCTTCCTCGGACTCGCCGCCCACCGGGTCACCGGCGTTGCCCTCGCCTTGCCCGACCCCGCCTTGCTGCTTGTCACCGAAAGTGAAGCGCGGGATCTCGATGTGCGGGATGGGGATGGACACCAAGTCCTTCCCCTTTCGGCCCAGCATCTCCCCCTGCGAGATGTACCGTCGCAGGTTTTGCCGAATCTTCCCCCGGACGATGTTGCGGAACCGTGAGTGATCCTGGTCAATTTTCAACGACATACAGGGCCCTAGAAGCCTCAAGGATGGCACAACCGAAGGGGCAGGCGAGAGCGTTTTCCCGGACCGGTATTTTAGCGCGAAATGCCTCACCGGAGAGGCCCTTCGCGGAGGCCCTCGCGGCGCCGGAGCTGACCGTGTTAGTCAAACCGGCGATGGCGACCGGCGAGCGTTTTCTCAAGTTTCGATGCACCGGCTGCGGCAACTGCTGCAAAGATCCGCTGCTTCCGCTGACCGACCGAGACGTGGCGCGCATCACGCAGCGCACCGGGGCGCCGGCGGAGTCGTTCGTGCGCTGGGTCGATCGTCACGGCATCGACATGGACGAAGAGCCCGAAGCTTTCGTGAAGCTGCGGCCGGGTAAGCGGGTGATGGTGATGCGCCAAGGCCGGGGCGGCTGTCATTTTCTGGGCAAGGACGACCGCTGCAGCATTTATTCGAGCCGGCCCTTGGGGTGCCGGATTTTCCCGTTCGATCCCACCTTCTCCAAGGACGGCAAGCTGCGCCGCCTGAAGCTGATCCAAGCAACCGACTGCTTGTATGAGCTCGACGGTGGCAGCGATCCGAACGGCATCCGGCAGCTGCACGAGCGTCACGAGGGCGCGACGGGCGCGTACCACCAGCGCATCGCCGAGTGGAACACCCAGCAGACCAAGCGCACCCGCCAAGGCAAGTCGGTGCAGACGGCACGGGACTTTCTGAGCTTTCTGGGCGTGGTCTAACGCGCGGCGAACGCGGCACCCGGCCGTCCGCGCGGGCGCGTTTCCTCGACGCGCCCGGCGCCCAAAGTCTGGTAGCGTGAGCCCGTGGCTAGCGATTCCAGCGAAAAAACCTACCTGGTCCTCACCGCGGTGGGACCCGACCGCTCCGGCTTGGTGAGCGAAATCTCCGCGGCGATCCACGGCGCCGGCGCCAACCTCGAGGACAGCCGCATGGCCATTCTCGGCGGCGAGTTCGCGCTCCTGGTGCTCGTGTCCGGCTCGGAGGCGGCAGCGTCAGCGGTCGAGCGCGCCAGCGGGCCGCTCGGAGAAAAGCTCGGCCTGCGCGTGCTTTCGAAGCGCACGGGGCGAGGCGAGCCGAAGCACTACTTGCCGTATCGCATCAGCGTCACCGGCTTCGATCGCCCCGGCATCGTGTCGCGCGTCACCGAGGTGCTCGCGCGGCGCGGGGTCAACGTCGCCTCGCTCGAGTCGCGGCTCGAGTACGCGCCGCTGAGCGGGACGCCCATGTTCGTGCTCGAAGCCGAGCTGCAGATCCCGTCCGCGGTGGCTCTGGCCGAGCTTCGGCGCGAGCTTTCGCTGCAGTGCGATGAGGAAAATTTGGACCTGCTACTCGAGAGCGTTCGAAAAAGCTGACAAGAGCAGAAATTCTCGGCGCGTTTTCCTTTTCGCCGGGTAGGAGCAAAGGCTACCTTTGACCCTGATGCTGGCTCGACCGAGACGGAACCGAAAGAGCGCGGGCATGCGCGCGATGGCGCGCGAGAGCTTCCTCACGCCGGCCAACCTCGTGCTGCCGCTGTTCCTGCAGGAGGGGGAGGGCCAGCGCGCGCCGATCGCGGCCATGCCCGGGCAAGCTCGCCTCAGCATCGACTTGGCCGTCGCGCTGGCGCGGGAGGCATTCGAGCTCGGGGTGCCGGCGGTGGAGCTGTTTCCCGCCCTGCCCGAAGCCTTGAAGGATCCGCGCGGCAGCGAATGCACGAACCCGGACGGGCTCATGCAGCGCGCGATTCGGTCGCTCAAGCGCGAGCTGCCGGACCTGACCGTCTGCACCGACGTCGCCCTCGACCCGTACTCCTCGGACGGGCACGACGGGGTCGTGATCGATGGGCGAATCGACAACGACGCGACGCTACCGATCCTCGCCGCCATGGCCGTTTCTCACGCGGAGGCGGGCGCCGACATCGTGGCGCCGTCCGACATGATGGATGGCCGAGTGCGCGCGCTGCGCGAGGCGCTCGACGGCGCAGGCCACACCCAGGTTTCGATTCTGAGCTACTGCGTCAAGTACGCCTCCGCGTTCTACGGGCCTTTCCGCGAAGCGCTCGACTCCGCGCCGCGCAGCGGCGACAAGAAGACGTACCAGATGGATCCGGCCAACCTGCGTGAGGTCGAGCGCGAGGTGCGCCTCGACGAGGCAGAGGGGGCCGACATTTTGATGGTGAAGCCGGGCCTGCCCTACGCCGACGTCATCGCCCGGGTGCGCCAGCTCTCGCCCTTGCCCGTCGCCGTCTATCACGTGAGCGGCGAGTACACGATGCTCAAGCTCGCGGCCGAGAAGGGCTATCTCGACTACGATCGCTGCCTGCTCGAGAGCTTGCTTTGCCTACGGCGCGCGGGCGCCGACATCATCTTCACGTACGGCGCCCTCGACGCGGCGCGCTTGCTGGCGGGCCAGAGATGAGCAAATGACCGGGTCCAAGCCGATTAACCCGGCTCCCGAAGCGGCAACTGCTTCGGACGCGGAGGCGGGTGAGCCTGCGCGCTCCGGCACCGAAACTCGCGTACGCCAGCGCACCGAGCCGGAAGGGACCCTGCCGCCGAGCGGCCTCACGAAGGCCAAGCGGCGCGCGCTCTTGCTCGTCGACGGCGCCGACGAGGAGCGTCCCAGCTACGACGCCGTCCTCACCGAGGCCGACTTCGAGCACGAGCACGCGACCTTGCCCAAGCCGGGCACCCCGGACCCTCCGCCGTCGTCGACGCTGAGCGAGAAGGAGAACCTCTCCGGACAGCTGATCGACGGCCGCTATCAGATCGACTACGTGCTCGGTGTCGGCTCGATGGGCGTGGTGTACGGCGCGCGGCACGCGGCCGTCGGCAAGCTCGTCGCCATCAAAGCGCTGCGCGCGCATCTCGCGTCCGACGCGGAGGCGATCCAGCGCTTCAATGCCGAGGCGACCGCGGCGACGTCCATCGGCAACCAGCACATCGTCGAGACCTTCGACTTTGGGCGCCTGCCCGACGGCACCGCCTACATGGTGATGGAGTACCTCGAGGGGCGCTCCTTGGCGGAGCTGATCGAGGGCTGGTCGCCCTTGCCGCTCGAGCGCATGACGCGCATCGGTGTTCAGATCGCGGAAGCGCTGAACGCAGCCCACCTGGCCGGCATCGTTCACCGCGATCTGAAGCCCGACAACGTGTTCCTGTGCGAGCGCGACGGCGACGCCGACTTCGTGAAGATCCTCGATTTCGGCATCGCCAAGTTCGGCGTGAGCCAGGCGCGCTTGACGCAAGCGGGCGCGGTCTTCGGCACCCCCGCCTACATGTCGCCCGAGCAAGCGCTGGGCAAGGCTACGGACGGCCGCACCGACATCTACGCGCTCGGGGTCATGCTCTACGAGATGGCTTGCGGTCGCGTGCCGTTCCACGGCGAGAACGCGATCGCGGTGCTCACGCGGCACGCCAACGAGGAGCCGGAGCTGCTGTCGCTGCGCTTGCCTGGTGTGTCGCCGGAGCTCGAAGCCATCGTCCACAAGTGCCTGCAGAAGGAGCCTGACGCCCGCTACACGAGCATGGCCGAGCTCGCGGCCGATCTCGCGCGGCTGGCTTCGGGGATGCCGGTGCGGGCGGAGGCACGCTCGGCCGCGCCCGCGCCCGTCACCGCCAAAGAAGACGTCGCGACCTTGCCCGAGATCGTCTCGTCGCCGGGGTCGGCGCCCGTCTCCGCGCCGCTGCCACCGTTACCGATGACCGCGACCGGGCGGGGGGTGCCCTGGCCGCTCGTGCTCTTGCTGCTGATCGCGGTGGCCGGCGGCGCTTACTGGTTCTCTCAGCATCGGGCCCCGCCCGCCGCCCTGAGCGCGAGCAAGGTGGAGCCCAAGCCGTTGCCGCCTCCGCTGCCGCCCGCCGCCTCGAGCGACGACGGCGCGCCCGAGACAGAGGTGGCGCTCGTGCTGTTCCCGCTCGACTCGCGCGTGATGCTCGGTGACAAGGACCTGGGGCCGATGCCAGTCAGCGTGAAGGTGCGCGAAGGCCATCCTCTCAAGGTGCGCATCGTTCGCGACGGCTACTGGACGCGTCGGCTCACGCTCGACGGCACCAAGAAGCGCGTGGTGGTCGGGCTCGTGAAGCGCGACGCGAGCAAGAACAGCCCGAGCGACGACGACGACCCTCCCGGCGCGTTGCCGCGCTCGGTTCCGCGCAAATGAGCGCGCTGCGCGGCGCGAGGCTCACTCCTGCAGCTCGAGCAAGCGCAGGTAAGTGGCGCGGACGCTCTCGGTCACGGTCAGGTAGCGCTCGAACAGCTGCTCGCCGGCGCTCTGAGTCGGGCTGCGCTGAAAGCCCATTTGTCGGCCCAAGCCCGAGAGCCCGAGCGCCTGGGCATCGACCCAATTGAGCGCGTCGCCGCGGTGGACGTGGATGCGCTGCTCCAGCCGCCGCAAGAAGCGGTAGGCGTCGCGCAAGAGCTCGTAGTCGGTCCGGTGCAGGTAGCCGTGCGCGCTGAGCGCCTCCAGCGCCTCGCCGGTGTCGGGCGTGCGCACGCGCGCGTCATTTCCGTGCTTCATCTGCAGCCATTGGGCCAAAAACTCGATGTCGAGCAGACCTCCGCGCCCGACCTTCAGCTCCCGCCGCGTGGGGCGCTCGCGACCGAGCTCGCGCTCCATGCGCAGCCGCAAGCGGTGCATCTCGGCCGCGGCGGGCGGGCCGCCTTCGTACGCTGCTAGCGTCGCGATGCTCGTCACGCGCGCGCCGAGCGCAGGGTCCCCAGCGCAAAATCGTGCTCGAATCAGGGCCTGCCGCTCCCACGCCGACCCGCTACCGAACCCTGACGGTCGCTGGGCGCCCGTCTCGGTCTCGAACAGTCCGTGGTAGTTGGCGAAGGAGCGAACGGAGGCGACCAGCAAGCCGTGCGAGCCCGAGGGCCGGAGGCGCGTGTCCATCACGTAGCCCGGGCCGCCGGCGTGCGGCTCGCTGAGAAAGCGGATGATGCGCTGGGCGTAGCGCGAAAAATACGCCGCCGCCTCGTCGGGATCGGGGGCGGCGCTGGCCTCGTACAAGAACATCAGGTCCAGGTCCGAGGCGTAGCCAATCTCGCGGCCGCCCAGCTTGCCGACGGCCAAGACGCACAACCCGCGCGCGTCCCCGAGCAAGTAGTGCACGACGGCGCGCATGATTTCGTCGGCCAACGCAGAGAGCGTGCGCGTCGCCTGGCTCGTGCCTATCGCGCCGGCCAAGTCGGCGATGGCCACCTCGACGAGAATGCGGCTCTTGACCTGGCGGATCGCGCCCACCCAGCGCTCGTCGCGCTCATGGGGCTCGAGCTCGTCGAGCTGACGAGCCACGTCCTCCAGCTGGTGAGCGACGGCTGCTTGCACGTCGCTCACCGAGCCTTGACCGAACAGCACGACGTCGAGCAGCTCCGGGCGGGTGACGATCGAGTCGCCGACGAATCCGCTCGAGCCGAGCACCGTCAGCAGCCGCGACAGGGCGCGCGGATCTTCGGCCAGCGCGGCCACGTAGGCGCCGGGCGCAGAGATTCGCGTGAAGACCGAGCGCAAATAGCGCGCGGCTTGCTCGGGGTCGGGGCATGAAAGCAGCGCCTCCAGCACGCGGTCGGCGAGGCCGGGGTGCTCCTCCTGCGTCACGCTGCCGAGCAGGCCGTCCGGGCGGCGCCCGAGCGCGCGCAGGTGATCGGGCACCTCGCTGCTCTCGAACAACGCGCGGGCGGCGCGGCCCAGCTCGTCCGACACATCGGGCGTCTCCTCTCCGAGCAGCGCCCCGAGGCTGACGTGGCGCGGCGGCGGACGCCGCGTGCCGGTCGCGAGCGAGCCGAACGCCTCGCTGACGCGCGCGCGCAGCCCGTCTAGCTCCGCGTCGAAGGCGTCTGCGTTCGGGTAGCCGAGAGTGCGCGCCAGCCGCTGCCGATCGCGCGCGTCGCTCGGCAAGAGGTGGGTTTGAATGCCGCTGGCCCACTGCACCGCGTGCTCGGCGCGCCGCAAGAGCACGTAGGCGCGGGCGATGTCGCGCGCGTCGCGATCGCTCACGAAGCCACGCAGGCGCAGGCGCTCCAGCGCCGTGAGCGTGCCCCGTACCCGCAAGCTCGGCTCTTGCCCTCCCCAAATGAGCTGCAGAGTCTGCACGAAGAACTCCGCCTCGCGGATGCCTCCGGGGCCGAGCTTGAGGTCGCGCGCGGGGTTGGTCGACAGCTCCGCGCGCGCGCGGAGCACCATGTCCGTCAGGCCGTCGGCGATGCTCGGGTCCACCTCACGGCGGTAGACGAAGGGGACGAGCACCTCGCGCTCGAGGGCGGCTCCGAGCTGCTGGCTGCCGGCGATCGTTCGCGCCCGCAGCATCGCCGCGCGCTCCCACAGCCGTCCCCAGGTCTCGTAGTAGCGCTCCAGCGCGGACAGCGAGTTGACGAGCGCGCCTTGCGAGCCCTCGGGACGGAGCCGCAGGTCGACGCGGAAGATCATGCCCTCGGGCGCGGTGCTCTCGATGTGCGATACGGCGCGGCGCACCACGCGCGTGAAGAAGTCATGCGGCGCGATCGTGCCTTCCGCGTCGTCGCTGTCGTACACGAACACCACGTCGATGTCGGAGCCTGCGTTCAGCTCCCAGCCTCCCAGCTTGCCCATGCCGAGCACGCACAGCTCCGGCGGCCGTCCCGAAGGGCGCGTGGGCGCCCCGAAGCGGCCGCTGACGTGCGAGGTGGCCTCGGCGACGGCCACCTCGACGACGGCGTCTGCGAGCTCTGACAGCTCGCGCGCGGTCTCGGGCAGCTCGGCGCCTCCGAGCTTCAGCGGCAGCACCTCGCGTAGCGCGATGCGCACCTTCTCGAGCCACACCGCGCGCTGCAGGCCGCGCAGCCAGTCTTCGCCGCTGCGATCCGTCACCGCTTCATTCAAGCGACCCAAAATGTCGAGGCGCACGCGGCGCGTCGAGAGGCCTTCGCGCGAGAGGCTCGCCAGCGCTTCGAGCAGCGCGGGCCGTTGCGGCACGAGCGCGGGGTACGCGGAGCCGAGCACGAGCCCGAGCTCGGCGCCGAGCGCCCCTTCCAGATCGCGTGCCAGCGCGGGCGCCCGGTCGGGGTCGAGGTGCAGCGCGAGCGTTTCCAGGTCGGTGGGCATGAGCGCGGGGTGGCGAGGGCCGGCGGCCGACGAGCCTGATTTCAGCGCCCTCGGGCCCCTCGAGCATACCTCTCTTGTCCCGGGCTCAACCAAGCTCTAGGGAAAGAGGCCGATGCGCTTTCTGTGTGTCTCCGACATTCACGGCCACGCCGCCGCGCTCAAGGCCATCATTCGCGAAGCGGAGGCGCTGGGGTTCGACCAGCTGATCGCCTGCGGTGACCTCTGTTTCCCAGGGCCGGACCCGCTCGAGGTGTGGAAGACCCTGGTCCAGCACCGGGCGCTCTGCACTCAGGGCGTCGGTGATCGCGCGCTCGCCGCGATCGACCCCGAGAAGCTCAGCGCGACGGGGGAAGCCGAGCGTGCCCGCATCGAGCGCCTGCGCCGGGCTCACCGGGAGCTCGGCGACATCATCGTCGCGCGCCTCGGGCAGTTACCGCCCATCGCGCGGCTGCCGATCGAATCCGGCCACACCCTGCTGGTGGTGCACGGCTCGCCCGCGGATCCGACGGAGCCGTTCGACATCTCCATGACCGACGACGAGCTGATAGCGTTGCTCGGCGACGAGCCAGGAGACCTGATCGTTTGCGGCGGCAGTCACGTGCCCTTCGATCGCACGGTGGCCGATGTTCGCATCGTGAACGTCGGCTCGGTAGGGGAGGCGCCCGCGGGCGACCACGCCGCCGCCAGCATCATCACGACCTCGCAGCTCGGCATCTCGGTCGAAGCGTTCACCGTCCCGCTGCCGGCGGCCCTACCCAGCTGAGGCGGCGCCGCGCACGGCCTGCACGAAGGCCGTCACCAGCGCGGGATCTTTGACTCCGGGCACGAGCTCCACCCCGCTCGCCACGTCGACGCCGAAGGGCGCGAGCACGCGCACGGCCGCGGCCACGTTCTTGGGCGTGAGCCCGCCGGCCAAGATCAGCTCGCGCTGCTGCGAAAGCTCCGTCACGAGCTGCCAGTCGAACACCTTGCCGGTGCCGCCGGACGCGCCCGACACCTTGGTGTCCACGAGCAGGCGCGTCCCCGGATAGCTGGCGGCTCGGCGCGCGTCCGCCGCGTCTTCGATGGGCACGGCCTTGAAGGCTCCCGGCAGCAGGCGCGTCACGCGAGCGGGGGCCTCCTCGCCGTGGAGCTGCAGCCACTCGATGCCCAGGTCCTCGCGCAGCTCGGTGACTTCGCGGTCGGTCGGGTTGGCTACGACCGCGACCAGCTCGATGCGGCCGCGCACTTGCTCGACGATCGGGCGCGCTTGCTCGAGCGAAATGCGCCGCTTGGAGCCGAACACGAAGTTCAAGCCGATGGCGCTGGCTCCCGACCGAGCGACGTGCTCTGCGTCACCCGGGCTCGTCACACCGCAAATCTTTATCCACGTCATGGCCGAGTCGAAGCCTGACGCGTCAGTCGATCTTCAGCAATTCTTTGACGGTGGCGATCACCTGCGGAGCCTGAATCGGCTTCGTGATGTAGGCGTTGGCGCCCAGCTGCAGCGCACGCTGACGGTCTTCCTGGGAGCCCTCCGTCGTAATGATGACGATGGGCGTATCTTTGTGGATCGGATCGCTCCGCACCCGCTTGACCAGCTTGAGCCCATCCATGATGGGCATGTTGATGTCGGTCACGATGATGTCGTAGCGAGCCGACGCGAGCTTACGCAGACCATCGACGCCGTCGTCGGCCTCGGTCACGCGCAGGTTCCTCACGCGCGCCAGCGCGAACACCAGAAGCTGCCGCATCATCGGCGAGTCTTCGACAATCAAGCAGGAGTATTCGGCCATGTTCGTGTCAAACGCTGAGATCGAGGAATGCTTCGAGTCCGGGGAGCTTGCGGTCGGTGTGCGCGAAAAGGCTGGCGCTCACCAGCGCGGCTGCGGCGTGTTGCCCGAGTAGCTTGAATAGCTCGAAATCCACCGTGTCGAAGCGTTTTTTTTGCGCCAAGGTCGAGAAGATGGCGATAACTCCCACGGTTTTCTCGTCGACGCTGAGGGGAATGATGGCGGCCGGTCGCTGGACCGTGCCCTGCGTCGGATCGTGGTCGCTGACCGACGCACTCGCCTTGAGCAGCGCTCGTCCGAGCTCCGACTCGGCGATCGTCACCGGCGTCAGCGCGCTCCCCGCGACGCCCTCGTAGGCGATGGGAATCAGCTCCGTGCTCTCGCTGTTGGCGAGGTACATGCAGTAGCGCTCGGCTCCCACCAGCTGCGCCAGCACCTCCTTGATGCGCCTCGTTACCCCGCGAGGTGACAAGCTGGAGTGCAGCTGATTGCTGGCCACGAACAGGTTGGCCAAGTTGGCGAACTCGCTCTCGACCTCCTGCACGCGCGCCGTAAATTCGCTGTTTACGGCCTCGGCGCGGTGAAAGCGCGACAGCAGCTCCCGCTTCTCGCTCTCGAGGCGGTCGATCTTCGCCAGCAGCTCGCGGATGGCCTCGTCGGCCTCGACCTTGGCGCGCAGACCCGCGTTCTCGGCTTCGAGCAGGCGCAGGCGGTCTCGCAGCTGCTCCACCTCACGTAGGAACTCCTCCGTGAGCTTGGCCCCTCGCGTGAATTTCCTCAGGAACTGATCGCGCTCATCTCGCAGGTCCGGCCCTGGCGCGTCACTGCCGGCGGCGGCGCTCTTGCTGTCCTTCGTCATGACGAGTCTCCCAGTATAGACGTGAGGAGCGGGCGCTCGGGAAGCTCCCATCGTAGCTCGGCGCGCGTGGGCCGTTTTCTGCGGATTTCTGCGCGATTACCAAGTGGTTACATGTAGTTAAGAACTTAAGTAGGTGCGCGCGCGTTGCCCGCTTCCGCGGCGCCGAGGAGCTTGGTCTAAGATGACGGTCGACATGACTGCACAGGATCCGGTCAGCATCCATCGCTTGCTCGATGCGGGCGACCTCGATGGCGCTCGCAGCGCGCTCGCCGACGCACCACGCAGCGACGAAGCGTACGCGGTGGTGCGAGTGAAGCTCGAGCTCTACGACGGGACGCTGCCACCGCTCGCCGCGATTCAGCAGCTCGTGCAGCTCATGCGCAAGCACCCCGAATTTCCGGGCGCCAAAGAGCTGTACCAAGAGGCTTCCAACCTGTCGTATCAGACGCGGCAGTCATCGCCCGCGCACTCGCATCCGCCGCCTCCCGTCACCGGCGACGACGACGAGTAGCGAAGCGTTCTGACGCCGGCGCTCAGACCCCTGCGCTCAGCCAGGTGGCGAGCTCACCGGTCACGAGCCGCGGCGCCTTGGACAGCGCCCGCAAATCACGGGAGCCCGTCAGCAGCATCGCGGCTCTCAGCTCCGCTTCGACGCGCTGGAAGAACTGGCGCGCGCCCTCGCGTCCGCCGCTCTCCAGCGCCTGGAGCGCGTAGCGCGCGATGCCGCCCGCGCTGGCCCCGAGCGCGATCGCCTTGGCGATCTGAAGCCCGCTGCTCAGCCCGCCGGTCGCGAAGATCGTACGAAATCCATGCTGCGCGCAGAGCGCGACGCTGGCCGCGGTGGGCACGCCCCACTCCCAGAACGCCTCACCGAGCGGCCGGCGCTCCGGCGACGCGCGATGCGTCTCCACCGCGACCCACGACGTGCCTCCCGCCCCCGACACGTCCACGTGCTCGATGCCCAGCTGCCGCACCCGCCGCGCTACGCTGCCCGAGATGCCGCAGCCGGTCTCCTTCACGACCAGCTCGATGCCGGCCCCGCGCAGGCGCTCGAGCGTCTCCAGCCCGCCACGAAAATCGCGGTCGCCCTCGTCTTGAACCAGCTCCATCGCGGGGTTCAGGTGCACGCACAAGGCGTCGGCGCCAACTCCAGCGACGAGGTCGCGGATCTCGTCCGTCGACATTCGCGCGGCCTGCACGATGCCGAGGTTGCCGAGCAGCAGCGCGGAGGGGGCCACGTTGCGCACCGCGTAGGTAGCGGTCTTGCTCGGTAGCTTGTGCATGGCGCGCTGGCTCCCGAGACCGAACGCGTAGCCGCGCTCTTCGGCGATTTCAGCGAGCTCTTGGTTGATGCGCTCGGCCCGATCGCTGCCGCCGGTCATGGCTGCGATCAGGATCGGGGCGCGCAAGCGCTTGCCGAGGATCTCGACCGACGTATCGAGCTCGTCGAGCGCTAGCTCGGGCAGGGCGTCGTGCACCAGGCGCACGTGCTCGAACAGCGTGGTCGTTTGCTTGAACGCCACATCACCGGAGGTCGCCAGGTCCAGATGGTCGTCTTTGCGGCGCGTGATGTCGGCCATGCGCTGGCTATTTCGCACGGGGCGCGGCCGGTGACTACTCGGCCCGCCAAAAAGCGCCCGCGGGCTTGGGCAGGCCTGGCGCTAGTCACCTCACACTACTAGGCTGCGCCCTCCATGGCCGCCCGCCGAGGCACTGAAAAGCAAGCTAAAGCCACCCGTTCGAAGCCGCGTCGCGCCGCGCGCGCCGAGAGCCGGAACCCGTTCGTCGCGCTGCTGCGCGAGGTGCAGCCGGACGTCGAGCAGCGCCTCGAGCGTTTCCTCGATGCGCGGGTGGCGTCGACGCGCGCGTTCGGGGGTGAGGTGCAAGCCTTGGCGCGCGAAGTGCGCAGGCTGACGCTGCTGGGCGGCAAGCGCCTCCGGCCCGCGCTGGTCGTGGTCGGCCTACGCAGCGTCTCGGGCACGGCCGCGCTCGGTCCCGCGCTCGACGCGGGCGTCGCGCTCGAGCTCCTCCACAGCTACTTCTTGATCCACGACGACTGGATGGACGGCGATCGGGTCCGGCGCGGCGGCCCCTCGGTGCACGTAGCGCTCGCCCAGCGCTTCGGCTCCGAGCACAAGGGCAACGCCTCCGCCATCCTCGCCGGAGACTACGCGCTCGCGCTCGCCTGCGACATGCTGGCCCGCGTGGAGACGAAGCCGGCGCGCCTGCAAGCGGCCTTCGCGGCCTTCGCCGAAATGCAGCTCGGCGCGGTGGCGGGGCAACAGCTCGACATGGTGGGCGAGGGGCGCGATGTCGAGCTCGGCTACGCCTTGAAGACGGGGAGCTACACCGTCGAAGGTCCGCTCAAGCTCGGCGCGCTGCTCGCAGGGGCCAAGCCCGCCACGCTCGAAGCGCTCTCGCGCTACTCGCGCCCCGCCGGCGTCGCCTTTCAGCTGCGCGACGATCTGCTGAGCTTGTTCGGCGATCCGGCGCAGACGGGCAAGCCTCTCGCCAGTGATCTGAGCAGCGGTAAGCGCACGCTACTGCTGCGGCTCGCCCTCCGTCGCGGTAAGCCGAAGGAGGTCGCGGCGATTCGGCGCGTGCTCGGCGACCCCCGCGCCAAATTGCCAGCGCTGCGCGCGGCCCTCGCCGCCATGACCGAGACGGGCGCGCCTGAGCTCGTCGAGCAGCGCATCGCGGAGCTGTCGAGCCAAGCGCTCGGCCAGCTCGGACGGGGCATCAGCAGCGAAGGGCGTGCGCTGCTGACCGGCGCCACGGAAGCGCTGTCGCTCAGGCGCACATGACCGCGGCTGGGCGCTTCGAGGGCCGGGGCAGCGGCAAGGCCGTCTTGCTCGGAGAGCACGCCGTCGTCTACGGCATGCCCGCCATCGCCGCGGGTATCGAGCTCGGCGCCACCGCGCGCGTGACGCCCGCCGAGCGAGCTTCTATCCGCGTCGGTGAGCGCAGCGCGGAGGCGGGCGACGGCTCGGAGCTCGCGGCCGCGCTCGACGCGACGGCGCGAGCGCTCGGCGCGGGCCCGCACCACGTCGAGGTCGACGTCGACCTACCGCTGGGCTCCGGCCTCGGCGGTTCGGCCGCGATCGGCGTGGCGGTGACCCGCGGCTTGCTCGCCTCACTGGGCCAGCCGGAGACGCGCGAGCGCGTGCTCTCCGGGGCGGCCGCTTGGGAGACGGTCTTTCACGGCAATCCGTCCGGCGTCGACGCGGCGGCGGCCTACGCCGGCGGCTGCATCTGGTTCACCAAAGAGCGCGGCCTCGAGCCGCTGTTCGTCGCCGTCCCGCTGCACTTGGCGATCGGCTTGGCGGGGCCACCCGCCAGCACGAAGCAGATGGTCGAAGAGGTGAGGCGGCTCGGCGAGCGCCGCCCCGACCTGCTCGGCAAGTCGCTGTCGGGCATCGAGTCGCTCGTGAAGAACGCGAAGCTGTGTATCGAGGCCGGCGATCTGCACGGCTTGGGTCAACTGATGAACTACAATCAGATGCTACTGTCGGGCTTGTTCTTGTCGACGCCCGAGATCGAGCGCGCCTGTTCGGTGGCGCGCGAAGCGGGCGCCCTCGGCACCAAACTGACCGGCGCCGGCGGCGGCGGCGCCGTGATCGCGCTGTGCGCGGGTGACGCCTCGCCCATCGCGGGCGCGCTCGGCGCCGCCGGCTTCGTGGCGTTCTCCACCGTGATTCGCGCGTCGCTCAGCCCTGGAGCGCGCTCGTGAGCGCGCAGGCCGCGCGCGTGCGCGCCCACGCCAACATCGCGCTCGCCAAGTACTGGGGCAAGGCGGACGTCGCGCGCAACCTTCCCGCCGTGCCCAGCCTCTCGCTCACGCTGGCTGGCATGACCACGACCACCGAAGTCGCGTTCGATGCCGCGCTCACGGCGGACGAGCTCGTGCTCGACGGCGCGCCTCAGCAGGGCAAGCCCTTGCTGCGCATCGCCAAGCTCCTTTCGCAGGTGCGCGCCCTCGCGGGAACGGCGTCGTTCGCTCGCGTGCGCTCCGCTAACGATTTCCCGACCGCGTCGGGCCTGGCGTCGAGCGCCTCCGGTTTCGCCGCCGCCGCGCTCGCTGCCGTGCGCGCGCTCGAGCTGCCGCTGTCGCTCGAGCAGGTGACGGGGCTCTCGCGAGCCGCTTCCGCGTCGGCCGCGCGCTCTTTGTTCGGCGGGTTCGTCGAGCTCGGGGCGGCCGCGGAGCTGGCGGCGCGCGTAGCTCCGCCCGAGCATTGGCCGCTCCACATGCTCGTCGCGGTCACCAGCGAGGCCGCGAAAGACACCGGGTCCACCGACGGGATGCAGCACACCGCCAGCACCAGCCCCTACTACCCGACGTGGGTCGCGGACGCGCCGCGCCTGTTCGACGAGGTGAAGGCCGCGGTGCTGGCTCGTGACTTCGAGCGCCTCTCACCCGCGGTCGAGCAGAGCGCGCTGATGATGCACGCGTCGATGCTCGCCGCGAGCCCAGCGCTGATCTATTTTCGGCCCGCGACGCTGGCGGTGATCGAGACGGTGCGGGCCTTGCGGCGCGCCGGACACGCTGCTTGTTTCACCATCGATGCAGGGCCGCACGTGAAGGTGCTGGTCGAGGCGAGGGCGCTCGAGCCCGTGAAGCGCGCGCTCGAGCGCGTGGAGGGCGTGCTGCGCGTGCTCGAGTCGGCGCCCGGCGGCGACGCCGTGGTGCTGGCGGAGAGTGACCGAGCACCGTGACGCGAGCCCGCGCCCCCGGCAAAATCGTGCTCTCGGGCGCCTACGCGGTGCTGTCGGGCGCGCCCGCCATCGTCTGCGCCGTCGAGCGCGACGTGCTGGCGGACACGGCGCTGCCGGCGCCGCTGCTCACCGAGGAAGTCGCGGCGGCGCTCGGCCCCGGCGAGCGCGCGCCCTGGTTCGACGCGTCGGCGCTGCGGGAAGATGGGCGCAAGCTCGGCCTCGGCTCGAGCGCGGCCATCCTGGTGGCAAGCCTATTCGCGCTCGAGCGAGCCGCTGCGCCGCACGCCGGCGAGGGTGAGCTGCGCGAGCGCGTGTTCGCTCGCGGTCTCGAGGCTCATCGCCGCGCGCAGGGCGGGGGCAGCGGTATCGACGTCGCCTCGAGCACCTTCGGGGGCGCCCTCGTCTATCGCTTGGACGAGGGCGCTCCGAGCATCACGCACGTCGCGTTGCCGGCGGCGCTCGTGGTCGAGGTCTGGGTGTGTCCCAGCTCGGCGTCGACGCCCGAGCTGCTCGGCAAGGTCGCGGCCCTGCTGGCTCGCGATCCCGGCGCGCACGCACGCCTGCTCGGGGCTCAAGCAAGCGCGGCCGCCGACGCAGCGACCGCCGTGCTCGCGGGCTCGACGCAGGGGGTGCTGGCGGCGCTCCGGGCCCAATATGCGGCGCTATCGACGCTCGGCCTCGCCGCGGGAGCGCCGATCGTGACCCCGGAGCTGGCCGAGGTCGCGCCCCTCGCCGAAGCGAGCGGCGGCGCGCTGCTGCCCGCCGGCGCAGGTGGCGGTGACATCGCCGTCTTCGTCGGCACCTCCCCGTCACCCGCCGCTCTGAGAGCGGAGCTCCGGGCCCGCTCGCACCGCGCGCTGCCGGTTGGCTTGGCCGCGCGCGGCGCCTCCGCGCTCTAGGAAACCGCGCCCGCGCCGGGAGCGCTGGCTTCAGCGTAGCGGTTGTGTTCTCTTGGGGCTTTGCATGGCGGCACGCACCTTCGCAATCGGCGACATTCACGGCGAAACGTCGCACCTGTTCAAGCTCATGGGCTGCTTGCCGACGCTCACCGCAGAAGACACCCTCGTCTTCGTGGGCGATTACATCGATCGCGGCCCCCACTCGGCCCAGGTCGTCGACTACGTGCGCTCGCTGCCGTCGCGCACGAAAGCCAAGGTCGTGTGCTTGCGCGGCAACCACGAGGACGCCTGGCTCCGCGTGTGTGAGCACGGTTGGGACGAGTTCGTCGTTCCTCCCGGCAACGGCTGCCTCGCGGTGCTGCGTTCGTACCTGGGCCGCAGCGCCCCCGCCGAGGGCGAGCTGCCCCAAAAGGACGAGCACCTGCCGCTCACCACCGGCAGCTTCTTCCCCGAGGAAGTCGTGGCTTGGTTCAAATCGCTGCCGCACTGGTACGAAGACGAGTTCGCGATCTACGTGCACGCGGGCTTGCCGCGGGTCAGCGGACATTTCGTGCACCCGAGCGCGGCCCCCGACCCGCAGGTGCTCTTGTGGCTGCGCGACGCTGATTTCTTCAAGAACTACCGCGGCAAAACCGTCGTGTTCGGCCACACCCGCACCGAGTACCTCCCGCCCGAGCTGTCCGGCTACACGCCTGAGGATCCGACCGATCTTTGGGCCGGGGAGAACTGCGTCGGCATCGACACGGGCTGCGGCAACGGCGGCTTCTTGACGGCCCTCGAGCTGCCGGCCATGAACGTCTACGAATCGCGATGAGTGGCTCCCGACTGCCTGGTTTTTACAAGCTCAGCATCGCCGAACGTCGCGCGCTGGTGGCGGAGCGCACAGGGGTCCGCCTCGACGCGCTCTCGGCCGCGCTGGAAAACGGCGGCATCGACGCGGGCATGGCCGACAAGCTCGTGGAGAACGTGCTCGGCACCTATTCGCTCCCGTTCGGCATCGCGCTGAACGTGCAAGTCAACGGGCACGACCGCTTGGTGCCGATGGTGGTGGAAGAGCCGAGCGTGATCGCGGCGGCGTCGAACGCCGCCCGCATGGTGCGTCAGGGGGGCGGCTTCACCGCCGAAATGGGCGAGGCTCTGATGATCGCGCAGATCGAGCTGCGCGGCCTCGCCGACGTGGAGCTGGCGCTGCGACGGCTCGAGACGGAGAGCGAGCACCTGCTGTCGGTGGCGCGGTGCGCGGTGCCCAACCTGCTCGACCGCGGCGGCGGGCCCCGCAGCGTCGAGCTTCGCCAGGTCGGCGAAGGTCGAGTCGTGCTGCACGTCTTCGTCGACTGCTGCGACGCGATGGGCGCGAACTTGGTGAACTCCATCGCGGAGGCGGTGGGCCCCGTCGCGGCCGAAATCACCGGCGCGGAGCTGGGGCTGCGCATCCTCTCGAACCTGAGCGATCGGCGCGCGGTGCGCGTGAGCTGCCGCGTGCACCCGAGCGACCTCGTCTTCTCGCGCGCGTCGACGGCGCCGGGCGTGCGGGGGGACAGCGTGCCGCCCTCCGATCCGCGCTTGTCAGGCGAGTCGATCGCCGATGGCATCGTCGCGGCCTCGCAGTTCGCCGAGGCGGATCCTTACCGCGCCGCCACGCACAACAAGGGCATCATGAACGGCATCGACGCCGTCGTGATCGCCACCGGTAACGACTTCCGCGCCGTCGAGGCTGGCGCGCACGCCTACGCGGCGCTGTCTGGCCGCTACCGCCCGCTCTCGGTGTGGCGGCGCGACGGCGAGGCGCTGGTCGGCGAGCTCACGCTCCCCCTGGCGCTCGGCATCGTCGGGGGCACCTTGCGGGTGCACCCCGCCGCGCGCCTCGCGCTGAGCCTGGTGCGGGTGGAGTCCGCGGACGAGCTTTCGCTGATCGCGGCCTCGGTAGGCTTGGCCTCGAACCTAGCCGCGCTGCGCGCGCTCGCTACGGAGGGCATCCAGCGCGGCCACATGTCGCTCCACGCCCGCTCCGTCGCGGTCGCGGCCGGCGCGCAGGGCAGCGAAGTCGAGGCCGTCGCGGCGCGCATCAGCGAAGATGGCAGCATCACGCTCGAGGCCGCGCAGCGGGCCGTGCTGGCGCTACGCGGTGCCTCGGGCGCTTCGGCTTGAAGCGAGGCCCGGGTCGCGGCATGGAAAGAGCTGTCTTGCTGGTCCGTCGCCTGTTTCGCTGGCTTGCCGCCGCCGCCTTGATCGCGCTCGGTCTCGCGAGCTCGAATGACGCCCAGGCTCGCGCGCGCCCTCCCGCTCCTGATTGGGGGCTGTTCGGGCCGCAGCCCGAGCTGGGTGAGCTGAGCTGGCTCGAGACGGGCATCCACCAGCGGCAGCCATTCAGGCTGGTCCCAGACCGCTCCCTCTCGCTGCTCGCGCACTACCTGGCGCCGGCGCAGAACCACGTCCCCGCCTGGCGCAGCTTCTTCCGCGGAGAATACGGCTTCTCGAGCTGGAGCGCCCGATTGTCGCTGACCTGGCGCCTCGACGACGAAGCCCCCGAGCCGATCGCGCTCAGCGTGTCCAGGCGGGGGCCGTGTCCGCGCTGGCGCGCGCCCCGCCCCGTGACCTTGGCCCGCTACGATGGCGCGGAGGTCGTCACGTTACCGCTCATCGATTGTGACGGCGGCGTCGCGCCCGACGCGATCGACGTCGTGAGCGTGCTCGCGCGCGGCGCTGGGGTGCCGCGCCCGGAGCTGCCGCTGCCGCTCGAGCCGAGCGCGGACGCCGGCCCTGGGGAGTGGGTGCCTCACGTCAAGCTGATCGACCCTCGGCTGATTTGGGTGGTGCAGCAGGTCGCGCAAGCGTTTCCGCGTCGGCCGCTCTACATCATGAGCGGCTACCGACAAAACGCGCACAGCGGCTTCCACGGCAAGGGTAAGGCCCTCGATCTGTTCGTCGCCGGCGTCCCCAACGAGCAGCTGTTCGGCGTGTGTCGCTCGCTGCGCGACGTCGGCTGCGGCTATTACCCCAACAGCAAGTTCGTGCACATCGACGTGCGTCCCTACGGCACGCGCCGCGTGCTGTGGGTCGACGATTCGCTCCCCGGCACGCCGTCGCACTACCTCGACGGCTACCCTGGCGTCGTGGAGCCCGGAATCGCGTGGGTGCCGGCTCCTTGAGCTGATACCTCGAGCGCGCATCGTTGTGCGACATCGATGCATAACGCATCGATTGGGGCGCGAAATCGCCGTAATTTGGCGGTGAAGGCCGGCATACGTCGTGCTTAGCAGCTCTCGCTGTGAGCCACGGTCGCCGTTCGTTTCGCCTCTTGCTGCTGTCTAGCCTGCTCACGTTCGGTTCTGCCGCCAAAGCTCAGATGCCCGTCGTCTCGCCGGCGGCAGCGAGCGGCGAGGCGGATGGCGACGACCCGGAAACGGCCGCGCCGCCTGCTACCGCCGCGCCCGAGTCCGCCGGCCAGCTCCCGCCGGAGCCGGCAGGGCTCCCGCCGAGACCAGCGCCGACGGCCGCCCCGGCTCGCGTCGCGCAGACGACGCAGCAGGAACCGAAGACCTCGGCGCAGCCGCGGAAGGCGACGCCCGAGAGCAAACACCGCTTGAACTGGACCTACCCGCGCTTCCGCTGGTGGGAGTACGTCGCGGCCGGGGCCGTGACGGCAGGCAATATTGGCCTCGAGATCGCTTATCAAGCGCAGCCCAAGGAGCGCTGGCATGGCCCCATCTTGTTCGATAGCGCGGTGCGCGACGCCTTCAAGGGCGATGAGGACATGGCCGAGCTCGCCACGACCATCGGCGACTGGACCTGGTACGGCGTGCAAAACTACGTGCTGCTCGACGGTATCCTCACGCCGCTCGTGAGCGATCGACTCAACGGTGACGTCGCTTTCCAGCTCACGCTGCTCAACTGGCAGGCGGTGGGCCTCACGGGCCTGATCTCGCGCGCCGCGCACATCACGGTCGGACGCACACGCCCATCCCTGGAAGGCTGCGAAGACGACGACGACGACGAGAACGAATGCGAGTTTCGCGGAGCTTCGTTCTTCAGCGGCCACGCTGCCATGACGACGGCCAGCGCCGCTCTCGGCTGCCTCAACCACGCCTACCTGCCGATGTACGGCGGCGGCATCGCCGACGCCCTCGTCTGCCCCGTGCTGCTCACGGGAGCGGTGACGGTGGGCCTGGCCCGCATCGTCAACGACAAGCACTGGGTCTCCGACGTCATCATCGGCTGGGGGGTCGGCGGGGCCATCGGCTTTGGCCTGCCGTACTTCCTGCACTACGGGCCATCGGCCGTGAAGGTGGCGCTGCAGCCGTTGCCCAACACCGCGCTCTTGCCCTGGGCCGATCCCACCTCGGCCGGCGTGCGCTTCGTCGGCGCGCTTTGAGCCGCCCCCTCAATGCGAAACAGCCGAGCCGGGGGTGCCCAGCTCGGCTGTCGTGCCGTGTCTTCGAACGTCAGGAGACGGTCGGCGGGGCCTCGAGGCCTTGACGGAGCAGCCCGAGGAACGCCTCGTAGGCTTCCTTGGTCTTCGCTTCCTCGCCCTCGAGGTACTCGGTGACGGACAGACCGTTGAGGACCGCCAGCGACAACGTCGCCAGCGCCTCGGCGCGCGACGCCCCGCCCTTTTGAGCGGCCGGGCCGAGCGCGTCGCGGATCACGCCGCGCGCGTCGCGGTGCAGGCCAGCCGCACGGCGCTTCAGCTCCACGTCGCGGCGAGCGGCGCTCCAGACCTCGATATTGAGGCCGGTGCCCGTCTTGTTGTTTTGCACCGCGTCCCACAGGGCGCGGAGAGCGTCGGTCGTTTGCGCTACCGAGCCGTCGCCGTTCTTGATCGCCTCGCGCAGGCGGTCGAGGTAGCGGTGGTACGTGTAGCTCTGCACCTCGTGAATGAGGGCGGCCTTGCTGGCGAAGTAGTAGTGCACGATGCTCTTGCGGAGCCCGAGCTCTTTGCCGATTTCGGCCAGCGTCGTGGCGGTGAAGCCCTTGCGCGCAAAGCACTTGGCGGCGGCCGACAGGATCGACGCCACGCGGGGGTTTTCCCAATCAGCAGAGCGCTGCTGGGGCTTTTCGCCGTTCTCTTCGGCGGGCTTACGAACGATCGGCGTGCTCAAAACAGTTTCAGTCGTGGTCGTCATGTTATTCAATGTACCGGCCAGCCGGTATTCGTCAGTTTCTCCAGGGCGGCCGGTCGGCGCCCTCTCCGCGGCCGGCTTCTTCGCCCACATCGGGCCGCTCGTCAAGCCCGCGTTCCCACAGATCAGTCTTTCGCCTTTTTCTTCTTGGTTTTCGCGGCTTCAGGCCCGCCAGGGCGAACCGGCTCGGCGTTCTCTTCGCCCTTGGGCCGGCTGTCCCAGAACGGCATGCCGGCCGCTTCCGTCCAGCCCCGCTCCCCGAAGCGGCCGGGCTCGCGAGACTCCCGCATCGAGCCGGCGGCGCTTCCGTCCTCGGAGTCGGACTCGCCCTGGGTGGCGACGAGCAGCTCGTCCGCCAGGTACTCGGGGTGCTTGTCGTCCTCGGCGCGCACGCTGTCTTTCGGCATATCGCCGGTGCCGACCCGCACGATCTGCTGCGTGGGCGGGTAGTGGTCGTCCCAGCGCTCGCGCACCGCGTGCGGGCCCTCGCGCGTGATGCGGTACCGCTTGAGCTTGAAGCCGGGCATGCCGCGCTGTCCGAGGCGGCGCACTCCGCTGGGGAGGGTCTTGTCGGGGCGCTCGATCTCTTCGTAAGGAATGGCGGAATCGATGCGCCGGATCAGCGTCACGGTGCGACGTGCCCCCTTGGGGCCCAAGATTTCCGCTCGGACCACGCCGTTCTTCACCGTCTGGTGCAGCACGATCGGGAACGAAAACGGGTTCTTCAAGCGGAAGTTGATGGTTGGGTACACCACCGTCGCGTCGAGACCCATCTTGATGTACGAGCTGGGCCGCGTGTGCGGGTAGCGCTCGACGATGGCGAGGCCCGCGAAAAATGCCGCGCCGTGCAGGGTGCCCGAGATTTGGCAGGTGCCGCCGCCGATCCCGTCCACCAGCTCGCCCTCGGCGATGACGGGCGCTACTTTGTAGCCGTTGGCTTCGTCGCGAGGTCCGACGACGTCATTGAAGTCGAACACCTCACCCGGCAAGAGCACGGTACCGTCGAGCTTCGAGGCTGCCAGGCGCAGGTTGTAGCTGCGCGCTTGCACCCGGGCGGAGCGATCGTAGCTGGTCTCGAAGTAGCCGAGCACTTCGTCGAGCTCCACGTGGCCGAGCTCGGCGGCCACCCGCCGCGGCCGCCGCTCGAGGTAGGCGAGCTTCGCTTCGCGCTCCCCCCGGCTGAGCGCGGTCTCGATCGCCAAGATCGAGCCGTCGAGGTCGAGCAGGCGGCCCATGACCTCCGGGATCAGCTTGCGCCCCTCGAGATCCATACGCGCGTCGGCGGGGAGGCGATCCGTCTCGTCTTTCAGCCGGCCGAGCGAGACGGCCGCCCGCTCGAGATTCAGCGCCACCGGCACGGGCAGCGCGAGCGGCCCCGTCTGGCCCGCGGCGCGGAAGCCGCGCACCAGCATGCTCGTCCGGTCTTTGGCCTGCCGCACTAGGCTGGTCAGCCGCACCTTGTCGATCTCGGCGCCGAGCTCGCCCAGATACAGCTCACGCCGCGAGCCGTCGGGCAGCTTGAGCGTGAGCTTTCCGGCCACGTAGCGCCGCGCGCGCTCCAACGCCTGTTTGGCCGCCGTATCGTCGGCGCTCAGCTTCTGGCCGAGGAACGCCAGCTCGGGGAGGGGCTCGACCGCTCCCGACGGGCCCGGCGTTCGCGGCAGCAGCAAAAGCCCTGCGGACAAGCCGCAAATCACCGCCACGCCTATCGAAAGCGCGGTTTTGCGCTGCGAGAGCTTGCCGAGGCGTGCCAGGCGCACCACGTGCGCTGTCGTATAACACCATCGATGCCGCCCGACGAGGAGACCCTGTCCGCGCTCGAGCAGAAGCTGTCGCTCCTGCCCGTTCAGCCCGGCTGCTATTTGTTCAAAGACAGGCAGGGGGCCGTGCTCTACGTCGGCAAAGCCAAGAGCCTGCGCTCGCGCGTGCGCAGCTACTTTCAGGACGGGGGCAGCGACGTGCGCGCCTTCATCCCGTTCTTGCGCCGGCACGCCGTCGACCTCGAGACGATCGTCACTGCGACCGAAAAAGAGGCCGCGGTGCTCGAAAACAGCCTGATTAAGGAGCGCAAGCCTCGCTACAACGTCAAGCTGCGCGACGACAAAGAGTTCTTGAGCCTGCGGCTCTCGAACGAGCATGCGTACCCGCGGCTCGAGCTCGTGCGCAAACCGAAGAAAGACGGCGCGAGTTATTACGGCCCGTATCATTCTGCTACGGCCGCGCGGCGCACGCTCAACTTGGTCGAGAAGCACTTCAAGCTGCGCACCTGCTCCGATCGCGAGCTGGGCAGCCGCAAGCGGCCGTGCCTCGAGTACCAGATTCAGCGCTGCCTCGCGCCGTGCGTGCTCGAGATCGACCGCGAGCTGTACGCGCAGCAGGTGCGATCGGTGGGGCTATTTCTCGACGGCCGTCACGACGAGCTCACGCGCGAGCTGAAGGAGCGCATGAAGAGCGCGAGCCAGAACCTCGAGTTCGAGCTGGCGGGCATTTATCGTGACCAGCTGTCGGCGGTCGAGTCCGCGCGCGAGGCCCAGCGCGTCGTGGTCGTGAGCGACCGCGATCAAGACGTGCTCGGCATTTATCGCGAAGGCGATCTGGCCGAGCTGTGCGTGATGGTCGTGCGCAAGGGACGCATGATCGATCGCGCCGTGTTCTCGATGAAGAACGTCGAGCTGCCCGACGACGAAGTCGTCGCTACCTTCCTGCGCGAGCACTACGGTGAAGGCGGCTCGGGCGAAGCCCACGTTCCCGACGAGGTGATCGTGCCCTGCTTGCCCGACGGCGTGGACGGCGTGTCGGAGTGGCTGATGGAGCGTCGCTCCGAGGTGGTGGAGAGCCGGCGCACCAAGGTCGAGGTGCTGGCGCCCGTGCGCGGGCCGCGGCGCGCCCTGCTGGAGATGGCGGCCGAGAACGCCAAGCACGCCTTCGACGAGAAGCGCCGCGCCAAAGACGACATCGACGAGCGACTCGCGCGCGTGCAGGAGCGCCTGCGCTTGCCCACCCTGCCGCGCCGCATCGAGTGCAGTGACATCTCCCACCTCGGCGGGACCGACACGGTGGGGGCGGTCGTCGCGCTGCTCGACGGGCAACCCGACAAGAAGCGCTACCGCACGTACATCGTGCGCAGCGCAGGAGAGGGCGACGACTACCAAGCCATGTTCGAGGTGCTCTCGCGCCGATTCCGCCGCGGAAAGCTGGCCAAGCCGGCGCTCGACGCGGCCGCGGCCGCCGCCACCGAAGCGGCCGCCACCGAAGCGGCCGCCACCGAAGCGGGGAGGGGGCCCGCGCCGCGGGAGGCGAGCGAGGGCGACGTCGATTGGCAGCTGCCTGACCTGTTCGTGGTGGACGGCGGGCGCGGGCAGCTGGGCGTGGCGCTCGCGGCGGCGCACGACCTAGGCCTCCACGACCTTTGCATCGTGGGTCTCGCCAAAGAGAAAGAGAACGTCGCCGGCGACAAGCTCGTCGATCGCGTTTACCTGCCAGGGCAGAAGAACCCCATCCCGCTGCGACCCAACAGCCCCGAGCTGTTCTTACTGGCGCGTGCCCGCGACGAAGCCCACCGCTTCTCCAATCGCGGCCGCACCAAGGTTGGCAAGCGGCGCCGCTTCGAGTCGGAGCTCGACAGCATCGGCGGCATCGGCCCCAAGACGCGCACCGCGCTCCTCAAGACGCTCGGCTCCGTCGCCGCCCTCCGCGAGGCCTCGGACGAAGCCATCTTGGCGGTGCCCGGCGTGACGCGGCGCCAGCTGCAAGCCTTGCGCGCAGCACTTGCCCCCCAGGCCGCTCCCGCGGTGTCGGCCGAGACAACCCCCGTTGGCGGAGCCAACGAGGTTGCGCCGAATCTCGCTGCTTCTTCGCGCGAAGATCTCGCGGAAATTGCCGAAAAATAGGGGTCATCGCGGCGCGCGGCGCGTGGCCTGCGCTTTGCACTAATCGCCCGCAAGGAGTGTGTAGCGATGCGGAGAGCCTTCCTGACGGTGGGTGCGTGCGGGCTTGCGTCTTGGCTGGCGTCGGCGTGTCTGAGTCGTCCCGTCACGTCGACGGAGCCGCGAACGAGCAACCTCTACGTCGAGGCCGTTCGCAACGACGCCATCCACAAGCTCGATCTGCTGTTCATGATCGACAACTCGCGCTCGATGGGTGACAAACAAAAGCTGCTCGCCGAGGCCGTACCCCAGCTCGTCGACCGTCTAGTGGTGCCGCGCTGCGTGACCGAAACGGGGGAGGCTCACCCTCGAGCGAGCGTCGACGAAGCGTGCCCTGCCGGGCAGCATCCGGAATTTCGGGCCGTTCGTGACATTCACGTCGCCGTGATCACGTCCAGCTTGGGCGCCCACGGCGCCTCCCGGGAAGGCAGCTGCAGCGACGCCGACGAGCAGCCGCGAGGCGACGATCATGGCTTGTTGCTGCCGAAGGTGCGGCCCGGCCTCGCCAGCTACAACGAAACCGGCTTTCTCGCCTGGGATCCGGATCGGAAGCACACGCCGCCTGGTGAGAGCGACAGCGCCACCTTGGGTAGGCAGTTCGGGTCGATGGTCGAGGCGGCGGGGGAAGATGGCTGCGGCTTCGAAGCGTCGCTCGAGAGCTGGTATCGCTTCTTGATCGATCCCGAGCCACCACTCGCGGTGGGCGTCGAAGACGGACACAGCGTCGTTCAAGGGGTAGATCAGAGAGTGATCGAGCAACGCGCGGCGTTCTTGCGGCCTGACTCATTGGTCGCGATCGTGATGCTGACGGACGAAAATGACTGCTCGATTCGCGACGAGGCGTATGGGCACTGGCTGGCGAATCGGAGGCAACAGATGCCGCGCGCGACCTCGGCCTGCGAAAAGGATCCGAACGATCCGTGCTGTGGGGCTTGCAGCTCCGGTACGCAGCCCAATTGCCCACCGGTGGAGAGCGATCCTCGCTGCGCCAAAGACGCGCTCCCCATCGACGGAGATGACAGCAACCTGCGCTGCATGCAGAACAAGCGCCGCTTTGGCTATGACTTCTTGTACCCGGTGCAGCGCTACATCGACGGGCTCACTCGTGACTTGGTGCCGCAGCGTTCGACGGGAGCCCTGGTGGAAAACCCGCTGTTCGCGGCCGCTCCTGGCAAGAGCCGACGCGATAAGTCGATGGTCTATCTGGCCGGCATCGTCGGCGTGCCTTGGCAGGACATCGCGGACGCCGCCAGCTTGGCGGGGCCGGGGCTCCGCTATTTGTCTCCCGAAGAGCTGACGTTGCGCGCTCGTTGGGATGTGATCGTCGGCGACGCGGCGAAGAACCAGCTACCGAGCGATCCCTTCATGCACGAGTCGAGCGCCCCCCGCAGCGGCACCAATCCGATCACCGGCGACGCCATCGTGGCTGAGACGTCGATGAATCCCCAGGCCAACGCGATCAACGGCCACGAGCAGGTGGATCGTCAAGACGACCTGCAATACGCTTGCACGTTCGCGTTGACGGAGCCCGAGCCATGCACGAGCGACGCCTGCGACTGCGAAGCGCCCGATCCCAGGCTGCCGACGCAAGGCGACGCGACGCGAAACCGCCCGCTCTGCCAGCCGCCCGGCGGCGGCGCGCCCCAGGTGACGCAATACTTCGGCAAGGCCTATCCCGGCCTACGGCAGCTCGAAGTGCTCAAAGGGATTGGCGGTAGCGCGATCGTCGCGTCCATTTGTCCCAAGGTTCTCGTGAAGGGGCAGCCTGGCTATGGCTACGAGCCAGCCGTCGACGCCATCGTCGCTCGGCTCAAAGACGCTCTGCTGGGCCGTTGCCTGCCGCGCCCCTTGGCCGTCGACCCCCAGACCGGCCGGCTGCCGTGCGTCGTCGTCGAAGTGAGCGAGCCCGCTGCCGGTTGCTCCTGCGGCGATCACCGGACGCCCGCCTCGCCGGACGCCGCCCGGCTGGTTCGAATGCAGATGCAGGACCGAGGGGCGTGTGGGACCGTGGGGACGCCGAGCTGCGCGTCGTTCTGCTTCTGCGAGCTGGCTCAGGCCGAGGGCCCAGTGCTCGACGACTGTCTGAAGAACGAGGCGGGCTCCGCCACACCGGGCTACTGCTACGTCGATCCCTTTGGCTCGACGCCCGACGCGAATCCGGAGCTAGTAAAAGATTGCGGTGGAGGCAAACAGCTCCTCCGCTTCGTGGGACCGAAGACGCCAACCCCCGGCGCCAACGCCTACATCGCTTGCTTGGGCGCAACGATTCACTGAGATTCACTGAGCGCCTTGATAGAGGCCGCAACGTCGTTGGCGACCCGCTTCACAGGTGCCAACGACGTTGTCAGTCGGGTGCCGATTCGGGCCCAAGATCGTGCGCCGTGGATGTGGCACGTTGGTTGCTGCATGACGCTGCGATGTATGGGTCCGCTCGACCTTTGTTCCTGCGGTTTCGCAGCGTTGACAAATTGGCTCGCGGCCCCGTAACCTCCGCTCCGCCGCACGGGCCGTGCTTTGCGGCGCCGTTCCTCGCACTATCCCGCGAGCATCCTCCCCAGGTTCGCTCGACGGTTTTCGGTCCACTCAAGGAGTCTTTCCAATGATGCTGAAGCGTAAGTCGAGCCAGTCTCCCCGCAGCGCGTGGTCGCTGCTGCGAGCTGGCCTTGCCGGTTTGGCAGTCATGGCGGGCGGCGCTGCCGTGACCGCCGGCTGCCTCGACCGCCCGGTCGCCCCCGCGGTTCCGAAGACGAGCAACGTCTACGTCGACGAGATCCGTCAGACCGCCGTCGATAAGATCGACTTGCTCTTCATGATCGATAACTCGATCTCGATGGCCGACAAGCAGGCCATCTTGGCGGAGGCCGTGCCGCTGCTGGTCGAACGCCTGATCACACCCATCTGCGTCAAACCGTGTGCGCCCGGTGACAATTGCACGCCGGCCCAAGAGAGGGACGGCATTGCGCTCGAGGGTGTCAACGCCGACGCCTCCGGCAAATGCGCCCAGGGCAGCCCCGAATTCAGCCCCATCAAAGACATCCACGTCGGCGTCATCACCTCGAGCTTGGGGTCGCACGGTGCGGCCGGCGCCAAGGACGTGTGCGTCGACCCTGATAAGGATGATCACGCGCACCTGCTCGGTCAGATCCGCCCGGGCCTGACGACGTACAAGGGCGCCGGCTTCCTCAAGTGGGACACCACGAACGGGAAGTACAACCCGGCGGGCGAGAACAGCGGCCAAGCGTTCACCGATAACTTCACGGCGATGGTGAAGAGCTCCGGTGAGAGGGGCTGCGGCTACGAGGCCTCGCTCGAAGCTTGGTACCGCTTCCTGGTCGATCCGGAGCCGCCGGCTGCCATCGTGGTGGATTCAGCGACGTCGCGCGCGTACCCGCGCCTGAACGGTGAAGGAAGAATTGACGTGGATCCGGTGGTGCTCGCTCAGCGCGCCGAGTTCCTGCGCCCCGACTCGCTCGTGGCGATCGTCATGCTGACGGACGAAAACGACTGTTCGATTCAAGACGAGGGCTACGGCTGGCTCATCGCGCGGCAATCGCCGATGTTCCGCTCTACCTCCGCCTGCGCCGCCAACCCCAACGACAAGTGCTGCCAATCTTGCGGTGAGGGCGCGGCGAACGCGGGCTGCGGCGACATCAAAGCCGACGCCGAGTGCTCCAAGGGGCAGTACCTCAACCTGGCGGGTGACTCCGACGACCTGAACCTGCGCTGTTGGCAGCAGAAGCGCCGCTTCGGCTTCGAGCTACTCTACCCAACCACCCGCTACTCGGACGCGCTCCGCTCGCCCACCGTGCGCACGCGCGACGGCGCCGAGGTCGTGAACCCGCTCTTCGCTCCCGGCGCGGACAAGCCCCCACGCGATCGCGGCTTGGTGTTCCTCGCGGGCATCGTCGGCGTGCCCTGGCAGGACATCGCGGATGACGAGAGCCTGGCGCCGAACGCTGGCCTTCGCTACCTCACGGCAGCTGAGCTCGACGCCAAGGGCCGTTGGGACGTGATCCTGGGCAACCCGAACCCGGGCGCGAACGCCGCCCCCGTCTTGCCCACCGACCCGCTGATGGTCGAAACGCCCGAAGATCGCACGACTCTCGCGGCGCAGGGCGTGGCGCAGGCCAACCCCATCACGATGGACGCGCTCGTGCCGAGCACGTCGACGAACCCCAAGGCGAACCCCATCAACGGCCACGAGCAGGCGAACGTCGGCAGCCGCGACTTGCAGTACGCATGCACCTTCCCGCTAGCCGAGCCGATCACCTGCGACAAAGCGGCCTTCGATGCCAATAAGGGTTGCGACTGTTACGACGAAGATCTGCCGTACAATCGCCCGCTTTGTCAGCCGCCGGGCGGTGGGCCTACGGGCACCACGCAGCATTTCGCCAAGGCCTATCCGGGCTTGCGCCATCTCCAGGTGCTGCGTGAGTTCAAGGACAACTCGATCATCGCCTCGATTTGCCCGAAGGTGCTCGACACCGCCAACAACGACTACGGCTACAACCCTGCGGTCAAGGCCATCATCGATCGCCTGAAGGAAGCGCTGAAGGGCAAGTGCCTGCCGCGTCCGCTCGTTCCGGCCGAGACCGACATGGCGGGCATCGAGGCCGGTCAGGTGCCGTGCGCGGTCATCGAGGCGGTGTTGCCGCAAAACGGCGCAGCTTGCGCATGTGATCCCAACGCCAACCGCATCGCGCTCGACGGCAGTGATCCCCGTAAGCCAGGGTCTCGAACCGAGCTGCGCGATGCGGTGCTGAAGAAGCTCAAGCAGAACGGCACGTGCGACGGCAACGGCACGGCTTGCAGCGCTTACTGCACGTGCGAGCTGGCTCAGCTCAGCGGTGCGGATCTGCAGGCGTGCCAGTACGAATCTAGCCCGCCGTCCGTGCCTGGTTACTGCTACATCAACGCTGCGCCGAACGAGCCGCACGTCGGCAATGAAGCCCTGGTGAAAGAGTGCACGGCGGACAGCAAGCGCTTGCTCCGCTTCGTCGGTGACACGCCGGCACCGGGCTCGATCGCGCTGGTCGCGTGCCTCGGCGCCTCGCTCGGCAGCCAATAGGCCGAGCCCACGCAAAGCGGACCCGCGCGGGTCCACGCGAGCGGCCTCCTAGGTTCCTAGGGGGCCGCGTGCGTTTGTGGGCTGGTGTAAGCTGCAGGGCGCCGTCGCATGGATGCCAAGCAAACGATCCTGGTCGTCGAAGACGAGCCTCAGCTCGCGCTAGGTCTGAAAGACGCGCTCGAGTTCGAGGGCTTCCAAGTCGTGACGTGCTCCACCGGTCGCGAAGGGGTGACGTTGGCGAAGAGCGAGCGCCCTCATGCCGTGCTCCTCGACTTGATGCTGCCCGACATCAACGGCTACCAGGTCTGCCAGGAGATCCGCCGCAGCGATCCGGTCGTGCCCATTCTGATGCTCACGGCCAAGAGCCAAGAAGCCGACAAGATCCGCGGCCTAGACGCGGGCGCGGACGACTACGTTACCAAGCCTTTCAGCGTGGGGGAGCTGGTGGCGCGGATCCGAGCCATCTTCCGTCGCACGCAGCGCGGCAGCGAGCAGCAGTCGTTCACCATCGGTGAATCCCAGGTGAACCTGTCCGCGCACACCCTGCAGCGCGGCAGCGCCGTCGAGTCGCTCTCGTTCTACGAGGTGGAGCTGCTGCGTCTGCTGCACGAGCGGGCGGGGCAGCCCGTCAGTCGCGACGAGATTCTGAACAAGATTTGGGGGCTCGAAGCGACCCCGAGCAACCGCACCATCGACAACTTCATCGTCAAGCTGCGGCGCAAGCTCGAACGGCACCCGGACCGGCCGGAGCACATCCTGACGGTTTACGGCTTCGGCTACAAGCTGGCGCCCTAGGGCCCGCTAGCGCTGGACGTGTCCGTCGCGCGCCCGTCGCCTAGGGAGTCAACAGCGGCAGCACGTTGCGCGGATCGCACGCCACCGTTTTCGAGTTGTGGGCCAGCTCACCGGGGGCGAGCGACGAAAGCGATACTCCTTCGCGCGCGCGACGCACCTCGAGGTGCAGATGCACGACACCAGGGCTCCCGGAGTCACCGACGTAGCCAACGACGCTGCCCGCCGGTACCGCCCCGCCCTTGCTGAGGCCGGAAGCGGGCTTCTCGAGGTGACCGTGGATCACCAGATAATCGCGCAGAGCTCCCCCTTCGCGCACGGCATGGTGGGTCACGACCGAGTTGCCGAAGAGCTTGCCGACGAACAGCACGTCGGCCTCACCGACCTGGTGCTCGAGCGGAACGAGCAAAACGGGGGTGCCCCGCTTCTGAGCCAAGTCGATGCCGCCGTGCCCGACCGCTTTCATCTCGGCGCCGCGGCGCTGTTCTTCGTCGGGGAGGTTCAGATCGTAGCCGCTCGTCACGAACGACTGTGCAGGCAGAGGGGGGATGGGGAGCTGGTATTTGCGGTAATCCGCCGGCCGCTCGGGGCGTCGTGGGATTTGGTCGTAGACGCGCAGGCGCCCGCGGCGATCGTGGTGTGCTCCTCGCTGCTCGGCCAGCGCCTCGCCGCCGCGCGTTGTGTCGAGCACGGGCACGCAGACGTTCCCGTCAGGCAGGGTCGCTTCCGGACACAGGGCGCTCGGCTGAGGGCTCGCGGCGCTGCCGTCTGCTGAGCCTTCGACGACCTTCGCCGCGCCTGGCCATCCGTCCGTCGCCGCATCCTTTGTCTCTGGCTCGGGCACGAGAGCGAGGGCGCGCGTCGCGACGGCGAGCGTCAAGAGCGCTGCAGCGGCGCGGGTGCGGGGATGAAATCGCGGGAAGGGCACGTTCAGGAGGCCTGGGGCGTTTCTCTAGCGGACGCGCCGTGACCCTAGCGAAGAAACGCCGGGATTCGAGGCTAGCTTCCCAGAAAAAGGTCTGTTACCTCGACGGATTCGTGTTTCCGACCGACAAGCTGAGCCCGGCTGACGCTGCCATCTTGGAGACGTTCGTCGTGCCGCGCTACCTCTCGCTCTTCGGCGAGCTGCTGCAGCAGATGCTGCTCGTGGGCGAATCGGCGCGCATCATCCACCTCGGCTGTCGGACGGGCTATCCGGACCTACGGATCTACGAGCAGGCCGACGGGGCCGACATCGTAGGCATCGACAGCTCGCTGCCCGCTCTCGAGCTCGCTCGCAACAAGGCTCAGGTGATGGGCGATGTACGCGTCGAGTACCGTCCCGCCGGCGACGGGAGCCTTGAGCTCGAGGAAGGTCTGTACACCCACGCCTTGACTTTGCATCCCGCCCTCGGCGGCGATGACCGCATCTCGCTGCTGAGCGAGATGGAGCGGCTGCTGTGCCCGGGGGGCCAAGCGTTGATCGCGTTGCCGCTGCGCGGGTCGTTTCAGGAGATCGCGGACCTTTTTCGCGAGTACGCCCTGAAGCACGACGACAGCGAGTTCTCCAAGGCGGTGGAGGCGGCCCTGCTCGCGCGCCCCAGCATCGAGTCGATCTCCGAGGAGCTCGAGCAAGTTGGCCTCGCCGACGTCGACGTCGAAATCCGTCAGACCAGCCTCACCTTCGACAGCGGTCGCGCGTTCGTCGAAGACCCGGTCAGCCGCCTCTTGATCCTGCCCGAGGTAAAGGCCTGGATAGGCGTGGAAGACGTGGCCAAGCCGCTCAGCTACGTGCGTGACGCCATCGACAAGTATTGGTCGGAGGGCAAGCTCGAGCTCAGCTTGAACGTTGGTTGTGCGAGCGCGCGCAAGCCGTGAGCAGCGTCATGAGAGCAGGCATCCCGCGCCTTCCGTTCGCGTCGCTCCTATCGCTGGGGCTCTTGCCCGGCTGCGACCAGCTCGAGACACCGAGCTCGCTGCGCTTGGAGGTGGCTGAGGTCGTCTCTTCGAAGGATCCGGTCGTCGTGCACGCTCGCGCTTTCAGGGCTGACGGGTCGTCGTATACGCCGCGGGGGCAGCTCGAGTTTCAGGTCGCGCCGGCAGAGCTCGCCAGCGTCGACAAGCGCGGCGTGCTGGTCTGCCAGCAGAGCGGCGACGGCAGCGTCTCGCTGTCGATCTCCGGAGTCACGGCGAAGGCCAAGGTCTCGTGCAAGCTGGCGTCGCGCCTGGAAGCGCCCGACCAGCTCACGCTCGACATCGCTTCCGGCGACGTCGATCCGCAGGTCAAGGTGCTCGACGCCGCCGGTAAGGAGCTCGACCTGCCCGTCACCCTCACCTCGGAGCGCGGCGCCATCGTGCAGCCGCGCGGCGGCAGGTTGCTGCCGCTCAGCGTCGGCGCCTCGAAGGTGACGGCGCGCGCCGGTCAGATCTCGCGCCAGCTCGAGGTCCAGGTCGTGCGCACGCTCACGCCCGAGGTGTTGCCGGTCGATCAGAATCGCCGCATCAGCTACTCGCTCGACGCAGGCAAATACCGCTTGTCGATCCGCCTGCCGGCTCCGCACCCCGTCAAGGTCGAGTGGCTGGGGGCGCCGTACTGCCGCTACCAGGCGGACAAGGCCGAGCACGTGGTCGACTGCACGCTGCAGAACAAGGGGAGCGTGTCGTTCGACAACCCCGCTTTCCTGCTGCGCGGAGACAAGACCCCCTCCGTCGAAGGCGTGACGCTGCGCGAAGTCCCCTGACCGCCTGCCGCCGATCTGCTGAAATCAGGCGGTTTCAAGCTCCGTCCGGCTGCGCCTGGGTCTCCTCGAAAAAGTGACGGCGACCCCCTTGCGCGGCGTTTTGCCGATGCACAATCTCAGGAGGTCCGAACGAGACGCCAGCCCGAATCGGCGCCGGCACCCTTCGGACACCAGCTATGGGCGCGCTGGCTTGGCGCGCTCTCCGATCCACACGCTTTCTGCAAGGAGACCGTCATGCTCACTCGTTTCAGCGATTTCAACGATTGGCCCGCCTTCGGTTTCGCCGACTTCGGACGCGGCTACGCGCCGCACACTCAGCTCCGACGCGAGCTCGATCGCCTCTTCGGCGAGTTCGAGCGCGCGGCGGCCCCGCCCAGCTCGCCCGTGACGTTCGACGACCAGGGCGACAGCTTCGTGCTCCACGCGGACGTCCCTGGCCTCACCGAGAACGACTTCGAAATCAGCGTCGCCGGCAACACCGTCACGCTGCGTGGTGAGCGCAAGCTCGATGTGCCGGAAGGGCACTCCGTTCATCGCCGTGAGCGGCGCCCGTTCCGTTTCGCCAAGAGCTTCGAGCTGCCCACGCGCGTCGACGCCGACAAAACCACCGCCACGCTCAAGAACGGCGTGCTCACGCTGACCTTGCCCAAGATCGCCGAGGCTCAACCTCGCCAAATCAGCGTGAAGGCCGCCTGACCGCCGCTCCAAGAGAGGATTTGCCATGTCGTTTTTCAACAACCTCACTCGCTCCAAGGAAGACAAGCCCGTGTCAGCACCCAGCGACGCCTCCGTGTCCGCCACGCGCGCGCGTGAAGTAGCCCTGCCCGTCGACATCTACGAGGGCGCCGACGAGCTGCTCTTGCTCGCTGATTTGCCGGGCGTAGAGCCTGAAGGCTTGGTCGTGAGCTTCGAGGCGCCAGAGCTGAAGATCGAAGGCCGTCGCGGCAGCGGCGACACCGCCAGCGTGTACGCACGCACGTTCCGAGTCAGCGAGCAGATCGACCCGAACGGCATTTCGGCGGAGCTCAACGCCGGCGTGCTGAAGCTGCGGCTGGCCAAGGCCGCTCACACCAAGCCTCGCAAGATCGAGGTTCGCGCCGGATAACCCTGCGCTGTCCCTCCGTCACGTCAGTCCCGAACCTCGGTCCCTTGGACGGCGCCGGCAGCATCAGCTGCCCGGCGCCGTCGCCTTTTTGTCGGGCGCGTTTCGCTCGAACAGGAGCAGGTCCCCGGCGCGGGGGGGCGTGACGCCATGCTAGGGTCCGGCCCGTCATGGCCCACTCCCTCGCCGGCAAGTCCGCCCCTCCCGAGCTGCTGATCGACGTCGACCGCTTGACCGCGGCTTATTACGACAAGAAGCCGGATCCGGAGAACCCCGACCAGCTCGTCAGCTTCGGGACGAGCGGACACCGCGGCTCCCCGGAGGACGGCAGCTTCAACGAGCTGCACATCCGCGCCATGACCCAGGCGATCTGTGAGTACCGTGCGAAAGCGGGCATCACCGGGCCTCTGTTTCTGGGTAAGGACACGCACGCAGCGTCGGGTCCAGCCGAGCGCTCTGCGCTCGAGGTGCTGGCGGCGCACGGCGTCGAGGTGCTCTATCACGATCGCTTCACGCCCACGCCCGCCGTGTCGCACGCTATTTTGGCGCACAACCGCGGGAAGGGCTCGCGCCTGGCGGACGGCATCGTCGTCACGCCGTCGCACAACCCTCCGCGCGACGGCGGCTTCAAGTACAACCCGCCCCACGGCGGCCCTGCCGACACGGACGTGACGGACGTCGTGCAAGCTCGCGCCAACGAGCTGCTCAAGGCCAAGGGGCACGGCATCAAGAGCAAGAGCTACGAGGAAGCGCGCAGCGCCTCCACGACGCGCCGGCACGATTTCTTGGGCGCGTACGTGGCCGATCTCGGAAACGTCGTCGATCTCGACGCCATCCAGGCGACCCGTTTGTCGCTCGGCGCAGATCCGCTGGGCGGCGCCAGCGTCGACTACTGGGAGCGCATCGCGGACGAGCACGATCTCGATCTCACCGTGACGAGCCCCCAGGTCGATCCGACATTTTCTTTCATGAGCGTGGATCACGACGGCAAGATCCGCATGGATTGCTCGAGCCCGTACGCGATGGCCAAGCTGCTCGAGCTACGCTCGACGTATCAAGTGGCCTTCGGTAACGACCCCGACGCGGACCGCCACGGCATCGTGACTCCAGGCGCGGGGCTGCTGAACCCGAACCACTACCTGGCCGTCGCGATTCGCTACCTGCTGACGCATCGCCGAGGCTGGAAGAAGACGACCAAGATCGGCAAGACGCTGGTCAGCAGCCTGCTGATCGACCGCGTCGCCAAGGATCTTTCGCGGGAGCTCTGCGAGGTGCCCGTCGGCTTCAAGTGGTTCGTGCCCGGCCTCTCCGACGGCAGCTTTTGCTTCGGGGGAGAGGAGAGCGCGGGCGCGAGCTTCTTGCGCTTCGACGGCAGCGCGTGGACGACCGACAAGGACGGCATCATCCTCAGCCTGCTGGCAGCCGAGATCACCGCCATCACCGGGCAGGATCCGGGGCAGCACTACGCAGAGCTCGCCGCGCGCCTCGGTACGCCGCACTACACGCGCATCGACGCGCCCGCTTCGCCGGCCGAGAAGGCGCGCCTGAAGAAGCTCGCGCCGAGCGCCGTGCGAGCCGGCGAGCTCGCGGGGGAAGCCATCACCGGCAAGCTGACGCAGGCGCCCGGCAACGGCGCCGCCATCGGCGGCCTCAAAGTCACGACGGAGAACGGCTGGTTCGCCGCGCGGCCCTCGGGCACCGAGAACGTCTACAAAATCTACGCGGAGAGCTTTCGCAGCCGCGAGCACCTCGACGCGATCATCGAAGAGGCGAAGGCGATCGTCGGCCAGGCGCTCGCGGGCTGAAGCGCCTCACGACGGCGTGGCCGTCGCGTCGAGATCCCAGTCCCGAAAGTCCGGCGCGGGGGAGGCCGTCGAGTAGCGACCGCGCTCGTCGCGCACGACGCGCGCCGCCGCGACCTCGGGATCG
>JAEYWK010000044.1 GCA_023431345.1 Pseudomonadota bacterium | reverse complement strand
GGGCCTGCGCCTGGCGGGGTAGCGGCTTCATGCAGCGCGCCCCCACAGAGCCAAGACGGGGGCACTTGGGGCGAAACCAATAATTGCGGGTCGATAGGTGGCGACGGAGGGAAGGCGCAGAAAAGCGAAGTCAAGGGTGGCGACGGAGTGAGCGGCGTTCCGATAACGCACATCGCGGCTGGCAACCCTGAAAACGCGGGGCCTGGCGAGGTCGACGACACGACGGACATGGACGGCGGCAAGGGAAAGAACGGCGAAGCGGGAATGGCGGCAGCAGCGGCCGCGGCGTCCGGGGAGTTTTCGAGCACTGGCTACAAGCCCGCCGATGGCAAGATGGGTGGAGCGGGTTATCCGGGCCAAGGCGGCGGCGGAGGAGGCGCGTCGAAGGGCAGCGCCACGTGCGTGGGCGCGTCGGGCGGTGCGGGCGGCATGGGCGGCTGCGGCGGTACGGCTGGGAAAGGCGGCGGCGGTGGAGGCGCTTCCGTTGGCCTCTTCACGTCGGGAAGCGAGGTAAAGCTGGTAGCCAGCAGTGCCACGAGCCGCAACGGAGGGGCCGGCGGAGCCGGGGGTGCGGGCGGCGTGCGTGGCCAGGGAGTTGATGGTGGGAGCGGTGGGCTGGGCGCTGTAACCATTAAGGCTGGTGGTCGCGGTGGTGCTGGAGGCGCGGGTGGCGACGGCGCCTCCGGTTCCGGCGGCACCGGTGGTCCGTCTTACGCCTTGGTCTTCATCGGCGCGAAACCGGTTTTCGAACCGGGGGACACGACGCTGACGCCTGGTGACGGTGGAGAAGCGGGTCTCGGTGGCGAGGTAGCATCGGTGAAGGCTGAGGATGGTTCGGTGGGAGCGTCGGCTGTTGAGCTGGAAGTGAAGTAGGGGTAAGCGGAGAGCTGCGATGTCCAGGGCGTGCGGGAGAGGGGCGGCCGTGGCTTCGCGGGGGCGTGACCGGCTACGCGGCGGGGCTGGCCTATTCTCGACCCATGGCCGCCATCGCCGCGGGCTAGGTGCGCCGGGTCTCGTCTCGAAATCTCGTCTCGGGGGCGGCCATCACCGAGGAAAGAAGAGGAAAGCGCCTGAACCAAACAGTGGCGAATTGCGTCGGGCGCGGCGGGCTTCGACGTGGGAAGGCGCAGACACTACGAGAGCGGCACTTAGTAAAAATTTGAGATTGGTGCGCAACTGACTTGCGACCGGACCGATACGACATTAACGCCTGGGCGCGCCGAGCGGCCGGGCGGATGTTGTTGACGTTAGCCGCGATGAAGAGACAGACATGAAAAGCATTCGACGTTTGGGTTGGGGAACGACGGCTGGCGCCGGGATGTTGACGGCCCTGAGCATGATGGGCGCGTGCAGCGATAGCTTCGACAATGCCGGCTGCAAGGCGACTCGCACCTGCGAGCCCGCCAATGAGGGCGGCGCGGCCGGCGCAGAGCCGGTCGGCAGCGAGCCCGACGAGACCGAAGGCGGAGCCCCGGGCAGCGTCGGTGGCGGTGGAGAGGCCGGCACCCCCCCCGAGTGCGTCGCCGCGAGTGACTGCGACAACGGCTCCGCCGTCGACGGCCTGGAGACGTGCGCGGAAGGCCGCTGCGTTGCCGGTAACGCGCCCCCCGCCGTCGTCTCGGTCGCGCCCGAAGATCAGTCGGTCGGCGTGGAGCCCGACGGCACGGTCGTGATCGAAATGAGCGAAGAGCTCGACGAGACCACGGTCACCGCTGCCAACGTCACGCTGCTCGACGGCGATCGAGCCATCGCGGGCACGCTCGCGTACGCCGACGGCGTCATCACGTTTACGCCCGAGAAGCAGCTGCCGCTGCTCGCCAAGCTCACCGTCTCCGTCTCCACCAACGTCACGGACGTCGAAGGCGCCTCACTGCTGGCGCCGTTCACCTCCGAGCTCACGGTGCGTGACGGCGCCTGGTCGACGTCGATCGCGACGGTGGCGACGGGCCGGCTCGCCGATGTCGCTCGCAACTTGCAACTCGACGACGATGATCGAGCGCTCGTAGCCTGGAACGTGGCTGGTGACAATCCATGCCCTGCAACCGGAGCGTGGTACCAGCGCGGCTCCTTGCTCACGGCGGCGAGGGCCTTCACCTACACCCGCACGGACTACTGCCGGGGGCCCATCACGGCGCTGTCGCCCAACGGCTTGGCGCTGATCAGTTGGCACGAGGAAGACCCGCAAAGTCATGGCATCGGCATCAGCTCGTATCGCGACGGCAAATGGAGCTCCGCCATCGAGCTCAACAAGCGTTACGACCTTCCGAACGCCGCCGTCGCCGTCGCCGGAGATGGCGTGATGCACTTCGTCGGCGGCGGTTCGGACACCCAAGCGTGGACCACGACGCCCGATGGCAAATGGCCGAAGGCGGGCTTCGAGCTATCGCCGCGCGGGGCGATGGGGGAGGTTCACCTCGCCGTCGCGCCGAATGGCGACGCGGTGGCGGCCTGGGCGGACCAGCTCCCCGATGCCTCGCGCCAGGTCATGGCTGCGCGCTACTCGGCGACGGAGCAAGCTTGGACTCCCGCGCAAGCGCTGCCGGGCAGCTTGACCTCGGACGCCCTGCGCGGCCAACCGCAGGTTGCGTTCGGAAAAAACAACGAGCCGTTCGTCATTTGGCAGCGCGCCGCGCAGATCGTCGCCAGCCGCTTCTTGGTCGATCAAGACCAGTGGTCGGGCCTGAGCGTGGTGAGTGGCGACGCCACGGTGCCCCCTCCCGCCATCTATTCCTACGAAGCCCCGAGCTTGGCGTTCGACGGAACGACGATGGTCGCGGCCTACCCCAGCGGCAAGGAATGGATCCCCCACGTCAGCCGCTACGATGTCGAGGAGGACGTGTGGACTCCGTCGGAAGGGCTGAGTGACACCGCCGTTTGGGTAAGCCGCCCGCCGCGCCTCCACGCCGATCACCACGGCAATCTGCTCGTCGTGTGGGCAACGCTGACTGACACCACCGACACCTTCCAGCTCGTATCTCAGCGCTACGACGCGGGAACGGGCGAGTGGAGCGGGCCCTCCGCGATCGTGGGCGCCCTGTTTGCCAATCCCGATTTCAGGTCGGGCCTCGGCGACTTCCTGCTCGCTGGAAATCCGCGCGGCGCGGCTGTGCTGACGTTCTCGGACGGCGTCAGCGAGCGACCGAACCACCTTCGACTGGTAAGCTTCGACTAGCGAGTGAGGGCCGCCCGAGCCGTTCGCGGGCGCCCTTCGCTGCGAGATCGCTCGGGGTAGCGTGCACCTCCCGGCGCTACCGCGGGAAACGCCACTGTTCGTAGCTCGCCCACTCGGGCGTCGGCGCCGGAAAGACCGCGACCCCGAGCTGCTCGAGGTAGTAGAGCGGGAAGGCGCGCGAGAAAACGAACACGGGCAGCAAGATCACGGTGCCGATGTAAGGGATGGCGGTCAGGCAGCACGTGACACACGTCGCGACGAGAGCTGCAACGCCGATCGCCATCGCCAGCACGAAGCGCAGCAGGTAGAAGACGACGATGCCGCCGACGTTGCCGCTCAGCACCTCACGCCGGCAGATGGACCAGGCATCTCCCACTGGCACGTTGCGGATCACCATCAGCGGCACGACGAAATCGTCGAGTAACGCGACGACTATGGCCCACGGTACTGAGAGGAAAAGCACCGTGAATCCGAGCAGCAAATAGGCGGCGACGGCGGCGCTGCCCAGGAGCTCCCCGGCCATGAAGTCCGCCCAGCCGATGGCGACCGCGCCTCCGAGCAGCCCGAGGCCGAGCACGGAGCCGCCGAGCACGAACAGCAAGCGGAACTTGAACAGGCCGAACCCCAGCTCGGCCGCGCGCGACCACTGCGCGCTGAAGTCGACGCGGTCCCAAATCACCGACTCGACGAACATGAGCTTCGCGCGGCTCGAGAACCACAGCACGAAGCCCCAAAGCGAGAAGCTTGCCACCACCACCACGGTGCCGATCGTCAAGTACAGGGCCAGGTCGTCGTAGACGGCTTTGACCCCGTCTTGGAACATCTTGCCGAGATCAGGAGCGCCGGAGCCGGAGGAGCCCGAGCCATGGTTGCTGGTGGGAAGGTTGCTGAGCGAGCCGCCGCCGTCCCCGCATTGAGCGAGGAACACGGTGAAGCCGAGCGCGAACCATTTTTCGGCCTTGAAAGGGAACAGCAGCTGCTTGCTGCGCTCGACGGCTTTGCTGATTGCGTCGGCGGCGGAACCGGCCATGAGCGTCGATGCTAGCGCGATCTGCGACGCTTCAAGCAAGGCTCCGCGCGCGCTCGCCCAAGCCCTGAATGACCGAGTGCAGGCTGCGCAGCCGCACCAGCTTTTCGGCTCCAAAACGCTGCTGAATCCCGGCCGAGAGGGCGGCGACTCGGGCGGTGCCGCCCGTGCAGCACACCAAATCGACGCCCGTCGCGCCGACGCCGCTGGCTTCGAGCGTGCGATCGAGCGAAGCGAGGATGGCGTCGGTCTGCGGCGCGGAGAAGGTTTGAAACTCGGCGCGCGCGATGCTCTCGACGATGTCGATGCCAGGGTAGTCGAAGCGCAGCTCGGTCGTTTCGTGATCGGAGAGGTCCCGTTTGGCGTGCTCGATGGATTCGAAGAGCTGAAAGCCGAGCGAATCTTCGACCAGGCAAATCAGCTGATCGATGTGCTGCTTGTCGTTCTTGCCGAGCGAGCCGCTCTTGATGTCACGCAGGAATTGCATGATGTCGCGCTGCGCGAGCAGGCAGGTCTCCGCCGGTGAGCAGAGCGACTCCATCAGCGGCCGCGGCATGCTGAGCACGTTCGATCCGAACGGTACCTTGTATTTCACGTCCGAGCCGAAGTGCCGCGACACCTTGTGACGCATGAGCGAGCCGTCGAAAGCGTCGCCCGCGATGGAGACGCCGCCCACTGCCAGCACTTCGACCTCGGTCTGCCCCGGCGTGAGGCGCGCCACCGTGTAGTCGGAGGTGCCGCCGCCGAAATCGGCCACCAACACCACCTTCGGCTCGGTCAAACGGCTGCGAAAGTCGTAAGCAGCCGCGATGGGCTCTGGGCAGAAGAACACCTCGTCGAAGCCGGCGAAGCCCGCGGCGGTCGCCAAGCGCTGCTCGGCGAGCGCGTCGTGCTCGTCATTTTCGGAGAAGCGCGCCGGGCGGCCGAACAGCGCGCGCCGCACGTCGACGCCGTAGTGACGGTTCGCGCGCTGGCGCATCTCGCGCAGGAAGATTCCGATCAGCTCCTCGAGCTTGACTGCCTTCGAGCCGATGCGGGTCTCCTCGAAGCTCGGCATCGGCAGGAAGCGCTTGAGGGAGCGCAAGAAGCGGCCGCGCATGCCCTCGGCCACGTACCGTTCGAGCGCCTGCGCTCCGAAGTGCTGCTCGCTGCTCTCGGAGAAGAACAGGATGCTACGAAAGACGGACGGATCCGCCGCGGAGGGATCGAGCGCGAGCGGCTCGTCGACCGCGTCGGGGGTGACCCCGCAAAGCAGTGAGTTACTGGTGCCGAAGTCGATCGCGTAGAGCGTGGGTTTGGCTGACATGGCGTGGGCAGACTCGCGCTGAGCGGCTCAGCTTTACGATCTGTGAAGGTTCAGGCACCCCTGGTTCAGGGTAGCTGGATGGGGACAAACGGCGGAGCCGAGCGCGCGGCCGGCGGGTCCCCTCGTGGGCGGGGTTATCGAGCTCTGGAGCCGGGGGCGGTGTGTGCGCCCGTCGGAGCGAGCGCGCAAGCTGTTTTCCGCCGTTCGCGGTGGCGCCGGCTCCCACCTGAGCCGGCAGCAAGCGTGCTCAGCGCCGCCTCGCGGCTCTCCACCACCCGTGCCATCGCGGTAGCCCCTCCCGGACTCGAACCGGGACGACCTTGCGGTCCGAAGATTTTAAGAGCGAGCCCGAGACGCAGCACGATGCGTGCCACAGCGAGATTTCCGAGGTGGCCGACACTGCATCGGGCACCATCGAGCACGGTGGCCCAGGGGGTTCGGCGGGGGTGGGCCAGGCAGATGTGGTCGAGCAGGCCCTCGCGGAGGCACTCCTCCGAGCATCGAGGGACGGGGCACACGACGTCGTTAAGGTGCTGGTGGACGAGCTCCGCGCCCGCCGAGCCGCCCGCGCCGGGGTGGTCGACCTGGACGCCGCGCGCGCGAAAAGGCAGAAATGACGAAAGGAACCCCCGCAGCGCCTGGCAGCGCTCGGGGGCACGGGTCGACGATGACGACCGAGAAGCAAGATAGCACCGAGGAGCGGATGATCGCGGCGCTGCTCGCCGTGCGAGACGAAGCGGCGCTAATCGAGCTCTCTGGACGGCCGGAGCGTGGGCGCAACGTTATGGCCGTGGTGGTGGCGCTTGCGCGTTGCCTACACCGCGGCGATGACACGAGCCTTGGTCTGCTCGCGACGGAGGCGAGGCAGCTCTTGGAAGGGCGGCTGCAGAGCAAGGAGGACGGCGAGGCGTGGGAGTCAGCGCAGGAGTGGCGACGGAAGCTGATTGATGACGTTTCGCGAGCGATTGTAAGCGGCGCAGCTGAGAATCAACGGTGGCTAGCGCGCGCACTACGCCGAAGGCTGACCGTCAATCGACACAATCCGCCGGTGCCAGCTATTGCGGTGGCGATGCTCGAAGATGATGCGGTGCTGGCGCTGGAGAAACTGGACGAGCGGATCGCCGACGAGCTGCCTGAGGACACGGGACCGGGGCAAGAAGACTCGAGGGCGACCGCCGTTGCATGCGTGCGAGCGGCCCTGAAAGCGCTGGGCGCCACCGCCGATGAACGCAAGTCGTGGCTTGAGGCGGAGCGAGGTCGGCGTCGGCGGACAAAAGATAAAGTCCGCTAACGTCTGATGGGTCGGGGCAGCTGGGTGCAGGGTCGCACCCAGACTCATGGTGCATACACCACGCCGCCCGTCCGTCGCCGTGGCTGCCTACGGCGTACACCAGGCGCAGCTGGCTCGTGGCGCGACGGAAACCCTCACCGATACGCGGTCGGTCGCGGCCGAAATCCGCGCCCAACTTGGCCTACCGGGGGCGCGCCAAGTCCGCGGCCGCGCCGGGGATCGCATCCGGGCGTGGTTGGCCGTGCGAGGCCTCCCAACGGCCGAGATGCGAGAGAGGGCGCGAGGCGCAAAGTGACTCTCGCCGACTTCGCGCGAGCACAGGCGCGGGCGCTTCGTGCGCAGGCTGACGAGTGGGAGCGCATCGCGGCCGAGGAGCGCCAACAGCGGTCGGACTGGCCCGACCAGCAGACGAGTCCGCTCGGCCGGAAACGACACTGCGCGGCCGTGCGCCGGCTCATCGCTGAGGGTTCCCCGGGAGCCGCCAAGGTCGGCCGCCGTCACCTGCTCTCGCCCGAGGAGCTCGCCGCCGAGCTGCAGCGCGTCTCGCGCACGCGAGCCAAGAGCGAGAAGGCGGCCAGCGTCGCCGATGAGCTGCGCGCCGAGCTGAGGCTGGTCGGCCGATGAGCAAGCCCGATCCCGCCGACGTTTTGGTGGCGAGCGCATCGGACCGTATCGCGCTGGCCGTGATGCGGTCCGATGCCGCCGCTGCGCTCGAGCTCGTCCGCGAGCTGCATGATCTGCGGTCAGACGTTACGATCGCTTTGCGCACTGAAGCGCGGGGCGGGGCTCCGTCGCCGGTGCCGGCGCGTGGCAGGCCGATGCCTGCGAAGTACGTTGGTCGCTGCGCGCGATGCAACGGCCCAATCAACGTCGGCACGCCGATCTACTACGACCGCGCGACGCGCGAGACCTCGCACGCGAGGTGCAGTTGATTCTCGGTATCGACATGAGCACCCGGTTCACTGCCGGCGTCGTGGTGCCGCAAGACTGGGATGGCAAGTGGCCGCGCGTTCGAACGCTGGTTGTTGGTGAACCGCTCGGCCGCAATGCCACCGACGCGGAGCGTGCACGGCGCTGCGAAACGATCGCGACACGGCTCGTGGCCTTCGCTCGGTGTCACGGGGTGACGTCCGCGTGGATCGAGGGCTACGCCTTCAACCAGAACACGGCCGCGCACACGCTTGCCGAGGTCGGGGGCGTCGTTCGGCTCGAGCTCGTGCGTGCTGGCATCGAGATCCGCACGGCCAACATGTCGACGGCACGTAAGCTGCTGCTGGGTAAGGTGCCGCGCGCCGGAGCGAAAGAAGCAGTCGTAGCCACGCTGCGCGCCGCTGGCGCAACGTTCGAGACCGCGGACGAGGCTGACGCGTACTGCTGCGCGAACCTCGGCCTGAGCGAGCTCGGTGGCTTCTTTTTCGGGCAGGTGCTGGAGTGAACAGTGTCCCGCCCAGCGACCTCGACACCGAGGGCGCAGTGCTCAGCGCGATTCTTCTCGACGCCTCTCGCCTCCCCGCAGTGCGCGAGGTGCTTCGCCCCGCTGACTTTTTTGCGCCCGCCAATCGACGAATCTACGAGGCCATCCTCGCTCTCTATGACGCAGGAAGTCCCATCGATATCAAGCTGGTCGCCGGCTTCTTGCGCGACAATGGGCAGCTTCAGCAGGTCGGTGGCTCCCCCTACCTTGCACAACTTTCGGATGCCACACCCGCGATCGCGCATGTGGTCGATCACGCGCTGCGCGTCCGCCAGGTCGCAGCGATAGGGCGCATCGTCGAAGTCGCCCAGCGCACTGCCATCGAGGGCACCAGTGGCGTCGGTGACGTGGTCGCCTGGGCGACGGGGGCTGCGCGCGAAATCACGCGCATTGCCGAAGACGCATTGCTGTCCAAGCAACGCTCCCCCTTCGAGGTGGTCGACGCGGACAGCATCTTCGCGCCGCTGCCGCCGATCAACTACGTGATTCAGGCGCTGGACCTTTGCCCCGGCGCTCCCGCGATCTGGGCTGGCTACGGCTACTCGAAGAAAACGCTGGCGGCTCAATCCGCCGCCCTCGCCATCGGCGCAGGCCTCGGCAAGGTGTGGGATTGCTTCGCCGCCCCTCGCGGCAGGGTGCTGCACCTCGATTACGAGCAGGGCGGCCGGCTCACGCGGGAGCGCTATCAACGCCTCGCCGTCCCGATGATGATCGGGCCCGGTGACGTCGGGGACGGCCTGTCACTCGTCACGATGCCCAAGCTGCACCTCGACGCCCCGCAGGCCGAGGACGCAATCGCGCGGCTCGTGCACGGCTACACGCTCGTCATCGTCGACTCGCTTCGTGCGGCCGCGCCCAGCGTCGAAGAAAACTCCAGCGACGCCCGCCGCCCCCTCGACATGCTCACGCGCGTCAGCGAGCGGACTGGGGCCGCCTTCGTGGTCATTCACCACGCCCGAAAGCCGAGCCAGCAGCAAAGCGGCGGCGCGAAGATGTCGATCCGTGGCTCAGGCGCGCTCTTCGACGCCTGCGGCTCGAGCCTCGTTTTCGAAGGCGAGAAGGGCAAGCCGACCCGCGTTTCCCACGAAAAGGCCCGCGCGAGCGGCATCCTGACCGACGACTTCGAGCTGGAGGTCTCCGACATCCCCGACGGCGGAAACCCGAGAGCGGGCCTGCTCGTCGCCGCTCAATGCGCCGCCCCCCGCGAGGCCGTGGACGATGCCGCCTCGAAGCAGCGCCTGGCCGCCAAGGCCGACCGCGTGCGGGCCGACCTCCGAGAGCTCTTTGGGAAGCACCCCGAGCTCGGCGGCGTCGACGACATCGCCTCGCGCATCCACCGCCGCCCGATCGACGTGCGCGGCGTGCTCAAGGCGATGATCACCGACGGCGAGGTGCGCGCCATCGGCTCCACCCGCGACAGGAGGCACCAGTGGGCAGGCTGACTTTGGGCGGGACGGGAATCATTCCCGTTCGTCTTCGATTCTTTTCCCTCCCCCTAAAGGGGGTGGGACGGGAAACAGAAATCGATTCGGGTCCCGGGACGGGAAACGGGACGCGAATGGGACGGGAATCGAAAGGGGTGAAGAGCAACGCCCGAAGCCGAGACCCGATCGCCCGGAATTCGGAGACCGTGCCTCACCGTGCCGCCGGCCCGCTCGCGGGTGGCGCTCGCCGATCAGCGGACTCTGGATCCGGTGCGCTTGAACTGTTTTCTCGCCGAATCAGTGCTTTCTGCCCTCTCGGGTGGGCCGCTCAGCTGGGCCAGAAGGAAGGGAATCGCCGTGAAAAACAGGGCACCGCGCTGCACGCATGGGTTCTACGAGCAGCTCTGTACGCAGTCGGACTGCGTGCACTTCGACGGGGGCATGGCGGAAGCCATCAAGCGGTGCCCGCCGACGTCGCGGGTGTCGAGAGGCGCGACGGTGGCTGCTCGGGTGGCGCTGCTCGCCTCGCCGCAGCTCAGCAACGTGGAAATCGCGCGAGCGTGCCAATGCTCAACAGCGCTCGTCGGAATGGTCCGGCGCGAGCTAGGGCTAACGCGCAAGCGGAAGGCTTCGCGCTGACGCGTGGCGGGGGTCAGGAACGCGTTTCAGGTGGTCAGATGGCTCGACCCCGCCTGAGCGCCCATCAAGCGCTCTACGCGTCACGCGGAGGCTCCCATGCGTGTAGGTGATGCGGTCGACGCCGCCCTGCGAGACTGCCCCGACCGGCCCGTGCGTCTGGCCGCGGTGCACGCGCTGACGGCCGTCTTCGAGCAGTGCGCGCCTGACTTCATGGGCCCGAACGCCGCCCGACAGATGACCGGCGAGTCGATCGCCCTCTGCCGAGCTGCGCTTGTAGCAGCCCTCGCCGCTTTCGACGCTGCCCGGGTTGCCTGTCCCAGCGGGCCGCAGCGTTTGGGAGGCGCTCGCTGATGGCGCTCCGAACCGGTCACGGCAACGGCGCTGGCACGCCTCGCATCGAGGTGCTTCCGCCCAACGAGCTGCCGAAGGCGCAAGCGGTTGGACCTGACCCGCTCCAAACCGGTCGCGACCCGAAAACGAAGCGGCTCCAGACCAGCGAAGCGGCTCGCGCGATGGCGAAGCTCCCTCGCAAGTCGCGCTTCGTGCCGAAGGCGCTGGCCTGCAACCCGCGCTTCGCCTCGCACAATGTGCGCCGACTCGAGTGGCAGCGGAAGCGCCTAGCTGAGCTGCACACGGCGCACGGTGGCGTGAGTCACGGCGTCGGCGCCATGCTGAACGCTGCAGCGTGGCTGTACTCGGCCGGTGAGTTCGCGGCCGAGCTGGCCGCAGAGTCGGGAGACATCGAGCTGTTCAAGTCGGCGGCTTCGCTGACGAGCACGGCGCGCCAGCACGAGCTCGCGGCGTGGGAGCTGAGCGCCCGGGAGGCCCAGGCCCGCCCGAAGACCAGCGCGATCGCCAACCTCAGGGCAAGCGCGGAGCGGAAAGGCGGAGGGCAATGACTTGGACCGGCTTCCAAGAGATCGACCGGCGCCTGGCCGGGCTGGGCTTGCACGCGAGCTCGCCCTTCTGGGTCACCACGTTCGAGCGCTTCTACGAACACGAAACGGCTCGGACGCTGGTCGCGCGGGTTGGGCGAGGAGGCGCAAAGAGCTTCCACGTGTCGAAGTTCGCGGTGACGGAGCTGCTGTTCGGGGACTGGCATGTGCCACCGGGTGAGCGGCACTGGTTCGTGATTGTCTCGGTTCGCCAGGACGAAGCGGCGCAGCGCTTGGTGCAAGTCGAGACGATGCTGCGTCTCCTCGGTGTGTCGTCGCGGCGTTCGGACAACCGACTTGAGCTCGTTGACCTGCCGCTGGGCGTCATCGTGCTGCCGGCCACCATCGGTGGCGTGTCGGGCTACCGCTGCATCGGCGCCGCGCTCGACGAGGCCGCCAAGTGGCGCGCCGCTGACTCGGTCGCGAACCCGGCCCAGGAGGTGCACGCCTCGATCAGGGCGATGCAGGTAACGCACCGACGCGCGCGCACGTTGGTGGTGTCGTCGGCGTTCGGCACGCTCGACCACCACTGCAAGTTGTTCGAGCTTGGCGACAACGAGCACCAGGTCACGGTCTGCGCGACGTCGTGGGAGGCAAACCCATCGATCATCACCGAGGAGCAGACGCGCATCGACGAGCCGAACGAGCGGGTGTGGCTCCGTGAGTACGCGTCGATCCCGCAGGCTGAGGCGAGCGCTGCTTACCCGCCGGCGAAGGTGCACGCGGCGTTCCGTCCGCTGCCCGACGAAGAGGGCATCACGCCGGCCGTCGCGTTCGGCATCGACGACCCGAGCTCAGGGCGCCGCGACTCTTGGACATCAGGCGTGGCGCGCTTCTACTTCCGACAGCCCGTCAACGAGTTTCTGACCAAGATCACTCACGAGCTCGTGCCGGCCCGCGGAGGCGCGCGTTTGATGCCATTCGAAGAGTACTTGCTCGACGGCGCCGGGAGACGCATCCCGAACCCGGACTATCGGGGGCCGACCCCGCCGCTACTCGTCTTCGAGCACGTCGAGGCGCAAGAGGGCGCGTTCTGGCAAGGCCTACCCGCCTCCGAGCTGGTGCGGCGCAAGGCCGCGATGTACCGCGCGTGGGGCGTCGCCACTGTATTCGGCGACCAGCGCGAGGCGTACCTGCTGCAGAGCGCGTACGCGCAGCACGGCATCGCCTACGTGCCGCTCACGTGGACCGCGGAGAACAAGATCCGCGCCATCGAACGCGTGCGGCGCTGGCTCGCGGAAGAAACGCTGATTCTGCCGCCCAACGACAAGCTCAAGCGCCAGCTACTCAGTTACCAAGAGAAGATCACTGCGTCGGGCTTCATCACCTTCGATGGCAGGAACGGCGACGACTTCACGGCGCTTTGCGTGACGTGCGCGCTCGCCGAGCTCGAAGGCGTGCTGCCCGCGTCGCCGCTCTATCGCGACCCAACGCCCCGCAACTACGACCACCTCCCACCCATCTGAAAGGAAGAACATGGCCCTCACCACCCAAAGCAAGAACACCCTGTCCGCGCTGCTTTCACTGCTCTCGGAGAAAAAAGATCCGGAGGTGATTGCGTGCTTGCACGCGGCCGCGAACCGGCGCCTGAGCGCCGATGACAAGGTACTCGTGCAGGGAATCCTCCCGCACAACGGCTGGTCGCAAAACCCACAACCAACGGAAGCGACGGCGCTCTCAACGCTGCTCTCGAACATCGCGGCGAGCTGACCATGAGCGAAACCGAAGCAGAGATCGAAGACTTCGACCTGGGCGAGGTGCCCGAGCTGGCTAGCCAAGAGCAGAGCAAGCCAGCGTTCACGGACTACACCACGGACGCCGAGTTCAGGAAGCAGCATCCGCTCGCGCTGCGCGCGCTGTGCGGCGGCATCGACGTCCCTCGCGGCGTCAGGCCTTACGGCTTGGTCGCGATCGAAAACCCGCTCAAGCGGCCGTGGGTTTACGAGCACTCGTCTGGCCTCCCGCTCGACGCCTTCGGGAGGGAGGGTGCACCGTGCAAGTACAAGCCCGAGCACTTGCGCGTCCGGTTCCGTTGGGAGCCGGGCGAGACCAAGCTCGTGCCGACGATTATCATCGGCGGTCTCTGGCAGCGTCGTGACGGCGTCATCGTCGGCGGAGGAGGCATCGAGCTCAGGCTCGCCAAGGGCGCGATGCCGCCGCTCTCTCCCGAAGCCCAGAGGGTGAAGGATGAGCAGGACCGGGCCGAGCGCGAGCGGACGAAGCGAGTCCGGTCGTGAGCGTAGCGCAGGCGACGGAAGCGCTCCGAGCTTCGCGCGAGCTGCTCGAACGGGCCCGAGCAGCTCGCGCGCAGGCGCACCTAGCGTTTGCCGAGGCAGCAGCAGACGCCGAGGTCGCCGCGGCTCGGGAGCTTGACGAAGCGGATCGAGTCGTCCAGGTCGAGAAGCTCCGCGTGGAGAAGCGCGAGGCGGCGCTCGAAGCGGCAAAGGCTGCCGAGCGCGAGGCGGCGCAGGCTCGTCGAGCAGCTCGCGTCACGGAGCTGCGGGCGCAGCGCTCGGCATTCGTTTCGGGCCTGGGCCGGGCGCTCCCTCTGGCGTTGAAGGCCCGCGCGGCTTTCGCGGCCGCGGTGCACGAGCTGGCTGGCATCCTGGCCGCCGAGAACGAGCGCGCCGCGGAGCTGCGCGGCCTGGGCGAGGTCGAGCCGGCGACCGACATCGACGTGGTCCGGCTCGCCCTCGGTCAGCTCATCGAGCGCGAGGCGCCGCGCGAGCCCACGTCCCTCGAGCAGGTGCCTACGAAAGTGCTCGACCTCGCGATCGGTCTCGCGTCAGCGCCAACACCGGCCGCCTTCGAAGAGTCGCTGCGCCAGATCCGAAACGAGTTCGCTGCCGCGTCAGGCCCGACGCTGGCCGATTTCTGCTCACCTCAACCCCTCATCCTCACCGGCGCCAACTTGGCGACAGACCTGAACGCGAGGGGAGCCGCTGCGCTCCTCCGCGAGATCGAAGAGACCCCATGTCCGTGAAACTCAACCAAGGTATCCTCGTGTACGCGGGCCATGTGCCCGGTCGCGATCAGCTCGCTGCGCTGCTTGGCATGGGCGAGGCGAACACGCCTGCAGCCCAGGACACCACGGCCGCCAGCGACGACCCCGAAGGAAACGAGCCGCTGACGGAAGTCGGGGAGGCGGGCCAATGAACGGCAAGCCCGTCTTGTTCGTCGACCTCGGTAGCGCGTTCTGGCAGAGCTGGCACTCCAGCGCGAACGAGGAGATCAGCGCTGCGCACGATCGCGCCGTTGGGCTCGTGCGGAAGGTGCGGGCCGGCTTCGACCTCGTAGCTGTCTGCTGCGACTCGCCCCGCTCCCTCCGCCGCGAGAAGCATCCCACCTACAAGGCGAACCGGCCCGACAAAGACCTGGCCGCGCTCGAGCAGCTCCGCCGGACGCGTGAGACGCTCGCGGCGGACGGCTTGCTGCTCTGGGAGGCCGAAGGCTTCGAGGCTGACGACCTGATCGCCGCCGCCACGAAGCACGCGCTCGCGGGAGGCCAAGAGGTCACGATCGCGAGCTCCGACAAGGACCTGCTGCAGCTCGTCAGCACTGATGTCACGGTGATTTCGCTCAAGACCGGCGTGTACTTCACGCCGCAAGAGGTCCTGAACAAGTTCGGCGTCCAGCCTCCGCAGATGCGGGATTGGCTCGTGCTGGTGGGTGACGCGAGCGACAACATCGAGGGCGTGCCGCGTGTGGGCGCCAAGACGGCGGCCGACCTGCTGACGCGCTTCGGCTCGATCACCGGCATCCAAGAGGCGCTCGCCAAGGGCGAAGAGGTGAGCACGGCCAAGGTCGAAGAGTCCCTGGTCGCTGCGGTCGACGTCATAGCCAAAGGCATCGAGCTCGTGACGCTGCAGAGCGACGCCCCGATCGACTACCAGCAGCTCTTCGAGAAGCGCGAGGCGAAGCCACTCGTGGACGCGCAGTTCGACGAAGTGGACGAGTGGTCTGACGAAGAGCCGGCCCGTCGCTCCGGTACCGCGCCTTTGCCGTCGGCAGAGGCCACCGCGTCACCTCGAGGAATGGGCGACGGGTCGACGGCTTCCATGGGCGACACCCCCTCGTCTGCTCGATCAATGGGCGACGTGAGCCAACCGCAGGCCATCGTGAAGGCGTCCGGCGCTGGCAGCTGGGCGCTCGAGCTCGAGCCGACGAGCGGGCCACAGGCCTACAAGATGGCTCAGGTTCTCTACAACTCGCGGCTTTACAGCAACTTCCCGAGCCCCGAGGCGATCTTCGCGGTCGTGTTGCGGGGCCGCTCACTCGGTCTAGACGCGACGACGGCGCTCGCCAACTTCCACGTGGTCGAAGGCAAGCCGACGATGCACGCGACGCTGATCGTCGGGCTCGTTCTGCAGTCGGGCAAAGCCGACTACTTCGACGTCGTGGAGACGACCGACGATCGAGCGGTCTACGTCACCCGACGCAAGGGCTCGACGAAAGAGGTCGAGATGGCGTTCACCGTTGAAGACGCCGTCAATGCCGGAGTACTCGAGCGACAGCGGGACGGCTCCCTGCGCGGTGTGAGCCGCTCGGGGAAGCCGAGCAACTGGGACAAGTGGCGGCGCACGATGCTCCGGCACCGGTGCGCGGTCGAGCTCGCTCGCGCCGTCTATCCCGACGTCTGCGCGGGGCTCTACACGCCCGACGAAGTCAGCGAAGGGCGCGTCATCGAAGCAACCCTCTCCGAGGCAGCTTCGTAACCATCAACCGAGGGCAACCCCTCTGGGTTAGGGAGCGCGCCGAATCAAGCGTGGCGCGCGGTGGGTCGCCGGAAGGAAGTCGAGAGCCGAACCGGCGGCCCGCCCCCTGAGCGCTTCTTCCGAGGATTCATGAGCGTAATTCAATTGCAGCCCCATCTAGCCATCCGCAGCGCCGCGCAGACCGTGCACGACCTCAGCGACATCGTGAAGGCCGTCTCGGCGCGAGCTTCGGTGCGCCAGCCGGACCATATGCTGTTCGTGCTGGACCGCGACGAGCACACGGCTGTCGAGTTGCTGACGGTCTACGCGCCGCCGCGCCTGCAGCTCGCGCGCGGAGGTAGTGAGAACGTGGACGTGGTCGCCTTGTCGCGTGCCGACGGGCTCACCCTGCTGCGCGCACCCCAGCACATGCCGACTGTCTTCCGCGTGCTTGCCGATCAGATCGAGGCGAATCCCGCGAACGTGGTGCACGGCGTCTGCGTCGCCGGCGGAGGCTTCGTGCGCTTCGATCTGCGCGAGCTCACCGAAGGGTGGCTAAACTGATGGCGCTAGCCAAGGACCCGCTCGCTGAGCAGCGGCGCAAGTGGCCTTGCTACGCACGTGAGCCCGACCGGCTCAGGTGGATGTCGCTCTCTAGCTTCGACCACATCCCACCACCGAAGTTCGCGGGCTTCGATCGAGATCCGACCGGTTGGCGTTTCGACGTTCAGCGAGCTGGCTGGGACCGGTGGCTGAAGGGCATCGCTCAGCCGCTGCCTCCGATCCTGATCGGCGCCAGTGATAAGCCCCCGGCCCTGCGCCTAGCTGACGGTAACCACCGACTCACGACAGCTCGAGAGCTAGGCGTGCCGATCATGGCGCGGGCGATGGTCGAAGTGCCTGCTGCTCTGATCTGCGGGTGGCGTGTGAGCGACGATGCGGATCTGCTGCAGACGCTGGACGTCGAGGCATTTGCTGCGCGCACGAACGCCCCGGACGTTGAGACGGCGGCGGCGCTACGGAGCGAACTAGTAGCGTGCGTTCAAACGCGCATGGGGCACACTAGCGAAGACTTCACGAACGCTGCCAGAGCGATGTTCAACGACGAAGGCCATGGCCTCGCCTGTAAGGTCGATTGCTCGTGGAGCGATCCCGAGCCGCTGATGCTCGACCTCGTGCGAGGCTTGCGTTCGCTACCGATGACCATCATCGATATGCGCAACTTCCTGCTCGCTCGCGGCCCTGCCGACGATGCGAAGCGAGCGACATACTTGAAGAGAGTGATCCCGACGTTGCGCAATGCTGAGGAAGCGCTGGACCTCCTGATCCGAGCGCTTGAAGGAGAACGGTAAATGGATTCTGAGCGCTACCTGGTCGAGCTCGAGTTCAAGCGGATCGGCGATTTCGGCGTCGACGCCGTGCCACGCCGGTCGAGTCGGCATCGTCTACATCGAGGAGTGCGCGCGCCTCATGGTGCCGGCAGCGAGGAGCCTGCAGGCCGCTCTCGAAGAACTCGTGCTCGCGATCGAAGGCAAGTGGACCCCACCGAGCAACTAGCGCTATCCCTGAAGAACGGTGCTCGGAGGTGATCCATTTTCGGAATGCCTTAGCCTCGGGCTTTCGACTGTTGATGATCAGCGTGTAGAGGCCAGACTCGGTCACGAAAGTGGCTGGTTTTCTGCCAATTGTATGTTGGACAGATTCGAGCTCGTCCGCGTCGAGCTGGCTGCAGGCCTGGCTGACATTCTGGATCGAGCTTCGCGAGCGGGGCATGGTCGAAAAAGCTCGAGCAAGTGGCCAATAGTTTCACGCGTTTACGCGCTGCACTGAAAAACCGCGCTTGCGTGACGCGTCTTTTATGTGCATAAAGAACGCGTAACCAATGCCCGCTAACCAAGGCCGAACCCGCCGCATGCACCTGGTGACGACTCCTGAAGAGTACGAGATGGCTCAAGCCTTGGCTGAACGCCGCGGGCTTACCGTTTCGGACATCGTCCGGACGCAGATCCGGGAGGCCTACGAGCGGGAATTTGGTCCGAGGCTGGGCGCGAAGAAGAAGCCGAAACGCTGAAACAAGACGGGCCCCGTACGTGGTTCAGACGCCGGAGCCCAGACCACGAAAGGATGAGTTTCAATGGCCAATCGAGAAACTACCACGGATCAGGTTGAGAGGGAGATCGGGGTCGTCCTGCGGGACTGCCGGCTCAAAGTGCATCAGCGCCGGGCCGTGGCTGTCGTGATGCTGATGGCTTCGTGCTCGCGGGACCAGGCCGTGGCCTCGCTGGAGAGGTGGAGCCAGCACAAGGCGGGCTGGGCGCAATGTTGGGAGAAGGGCGAATTTATGAACGGGGCGTGCGGGGGCTATATCGAAGCTCAAGCAGCCTTCAGCGTCCTGGCCGATGCTGAAGAGCGTCGCAAGTCCGCCCGGCGGCTCACTCTGATTGAGGGGGGCGCGGCCGCTGCCAAAGGGCTTCTGCTCTCAGAGCTCGCTGAAGCCCGACGGCGGCGCTTCTACGTCGGGGTTCGCATCACGCGCGGGCTACCCGTAGTAAACGACGGGCCGCTCACCGAGCAACCGCACTGGCACACACAGGTGCAGGGCGCCGCGGTGAAGCGAGCGAAGGAGCGGCGCAATGGCTGACTTCGAGGCATGCAAGGAAGGTCACCGCGTGCGGCTTCGCTACGGCAAGGGCCTGCGCGGGCGGTTCATCATCCGCCTCCACGACCCCGCAGCCGCGCAGCGCCGCTACACGCGTCTGCGCGACCTCGCCGAGTTGCTCGCGAGCGCGGGGCACTCCGCGGAGGCACCGATCATCTTGCGCAAGGCGGCTGCCGTTCACTCCGATCGGGACTTCGACGAGGCGGTGCGCGTCGCCGAAGAGCTTTGCAAAGAGTCGACGTCCGCCAAGAAGAAGCGGGTCGCCGTCACCTTTGAAGCGCTCGGCCGAGACTGGACGACCGGCAAGCTTCATAAGCAATGGCCGGACCATGTGAAGCTGAAGCGCAGTGCCGACAAGGACGAGGGTCGACTCGAGCGGCTCTACAAGGTGATCGGCGGCGTCCGGCTCGAGGCGTTCACGCTGGAAGACGCGGAGCGCGCCATGGCCACGATCGACGAGGCCCGGTCGACTGCAACCCGCCGCCACTACGCGCAGCTGATCTCGAAGATCTTGCGGATGGCGGTGTACCCCTGCCGCATCATCGAGCGCTCACCGTTGCCGGTGGGATTCCTGCCGCGCGTGAAGGCCATGAAGGCCACCGCGTACCTGTACCCGAGCGAAGACGCTCAACTGCTGGCCTGCACCAAAGTTCCCTTCGAGCGCCGTGCTTTCTATGGCTTCCTCGCTCGCGAGGGGATGCGGCGGGGGGAGGCGCTGGCGCTCACGTGGGGCGACGTCGACCTGGAGCGCGGCGCCGTAAAACTCGACACGAACAAGACCGACGACGCGCGCGCCTGGGCGCTTCATCCGGGCGTGGCCGCCGCGTTGCGGAAGCTGAAGCCTGAGGGCGCCGAGCAAGCCGACCGCGTGTTCGGTGGACTCGATGAAGGGTCGCGCTTCGCCGACACGCTGCGCGATGACCTCACGACCGCGAAGATCGGGCGGCCGGAATTGACCGAGCGATCGCCGAACCGGCGTCCGATCCGGTTGCACGACTTGCGCACGGGGTTCGTGACTCTCAGCCTCGCCGCCGGCCGCTCCGAGTCGTGGGTAGCGGACCGGACCGGACACCGCAGCTCGGTCATGATTAACAAGTACCGCCGCGCCGCTCGCTCGGCGTCGGAACTCGGCTTGGGTGAACTGGCTCCGCTCGATCAGGCGCTGCCGGAGCTCGCGCCGAAGCAGGGTGGGCCACAACCTGGGCCAGACGTGAGCGCCGGAGATGAGAAAGCGGCCGAGGGTTCAGCTAGAACCATCGTGATATCAGCTAGTAGCCCCTCCCGGACTCGAACCGGGACGACCTTGCGGTCCGAAGATTTTAAGTCTCCTGCGTATGCCGATTCCGCCAAGGGGCCTTGTGTGCGGAGGCAATAGCATCGGATGGGTACTGGTGGCCAGTAGGCTTGTTTACGGGGGCGGAGGCCCACGCCCGCGCGCGGCTGTGGGATAGTAACCCACTGGGCTTATTCGATGCGCAATAGTCCGCGTTTCTTGCTCGAGCGGCTCAGGGACCGCGAATGGTCTCAAGGGACGAGCACGAGGCGACCGGGGGTGGCGATGCCATCACTGCCGAGTGAGACCGCGAACGTCTTGCTGGCGCTGCCGTGCTGCACGGTAACGCTCAGCGTTTCGCCGGGCTCACCGTCGACGCTCGCTCGTCCGGCCACGACCGGCACGGTCACGCCGCGGAGCGTGACCGTCGCGTCCTCGGGGACGACCTGAATGCTCGCGGAGGTGCGGGCTGTCGCGGGAGCTGGCGCCGCCGGTGAGCTGCTGCCGCGCGCGAGGTAAAAGGCGGAGCCGCCCGCCACCGCCGCCGAGATGAGCGCGACCGCCACCATCGCGCCCTTGCTGGGGCCTCCCGCTGCGACGGCGCGCGAGCTTCGCGATGGCGCACCAGCGCCGCTCGCTCCCGTGCGCGGAACCGTCACGGTGGCGGGCTTTTGCCCCAAATCTTTGGCGAGGCTGGCGATGCGCCGCGCCGCGGAGTCGGAGAGGCTGACGCGCAGCGTGAGCTCTCCGCGCTGGTCCTCGGTCAAGCCGACGAGCTGGCTCATCACGATGCGGTCTGAGCCGCCCGCGAAGGCGTCCAGCTGCTCGAGCAGCGCGCGCACGGTGGGCGTCCGGCGATCCGGCTCGCGCTCGAGCCCGCGGTGCACGACGCGCGACAGCTCACGCGGCACCCACGGCGCCACCGCCTCCAGTCGCTGGATCGGCTCCGTGCAGATGGCGACGATCAGCTCACCGAGCGAGCTCTGTCCGCCCCAGAGGCGCTGGCCCGACAGCGCCTCCCACAGCACGACCGAGAGGCTCCACACGTCGGTGCGCTCGTCGACGGCCTTGGCGTTGCGCGCCTGCTCGGGCGACATGTACATGGGTGAGCCGAGCATGCCGCCGGAGCGCGTCAGGCTGTAGTGGCTGGCGGCCGAGCTGATGCCCATGCCGCCGATGCGCTTGGCGACGCCGAAATCACAGACTTTGACCGTGATTTCGGAGCTGCGCGGGTCTTCCTGCAAGAACAGGTTGGCCGGCTTGATGTCGCGGTGCACGACCCCGCGCGCGTGCGCGGCCGCCACACCTCGCGCGGCTTGCACGACGAGCCGCACCGCCACCTCGGGGGCCAGCGCGCCTTCGCGCTTCATCACCCCCGAGAGGTCGACGCCGCTCAGCAGCTCCATGATGATGTAAGGGAAGCCGAGCTCGTCGTCGCAGCCTGCGTCGACGGTGCGCACCACGTTGACGCTGCGGATCGCGCTCGACGCTTTGGCCTCGCGCGTGAAGCGCTGGAGGGTCGAGGGGCTCGCGCCGTGCACGCCCGCCGAGACCACCTTGGCGGCTAGTCGCTCGCCGTTCGGGGCCTCGACCTCGTACACGTTGCCCATGCCGCCCTTGCCGATCAGGCGCTTGACCAGGTAGCGCCCGTCGAGCTTCTGCGTGATGAGGCGGAGCTCATCCATCTCGACGGCGGGCGCGGGCGGCAGCGAGGTCTGCTTCGGAGCGTCGCGCAGGTCGGCGCGCTCGGCGATCAGGTGGCGTGACTCGGGCGAAACGGCGCGGATGCGCGAAGGGTCGAGCAGCTCGTCACCGCCCGAAAAGGGCCGTAGGGCGTCGGCCATGTCTTCGAGGGTCGCCCAGCGCTGGTTCGGGTCGCGCTGCAGAGCCTTGTGAACGATCAGCGACAGCGAGGCGTCGAGCCAAGGCGCGCGGTCTTGGAGGTGCGGCACGTCCTCGGTGACGATGGCAGTGATCAAGTCGAAGACCGACTCGATGTGCGCGAACGGCGCCGCCCCGCACAGCATCTGGTACAGGGTGGCGCCGAGGCTCCAAACGTCGGCGCGCTCGTCGACGTGCTTGCTGCTCTTGAGCTGCTCCGGCGAAACGTAGTCGGGGGTGCCGAGCTGGCTGCCGGTCTCGGTGAGCGAGCTCTCACCTCCCAGCTGCTTGGCGATGCCGAAGTCGCAGACGCGGACGATGATTTCGCCGTCCTCCTCGTCGAGGAGCAGGTTGCCGGGCTTGACGTCGCGGTGAATGATGCCGATGCGGTGCGCTGCCGTGAGGCCGCGGCCGGCTTGCAGCGCGAGGCGCACGGCGGTCTCTGGCTCGAGCGCGCCGAGATCTTCGAGCACGCGGTCGAGGTCGCGCCCCTTGAGCAAGGGCATCACCAAGAACATCAAGCCGGTGGCTGGGTCTTGCCCCGAGTCGAGCGTGCGCACGACGTGGGGGTGCGTGAGGCCGCGCACCAGCTCGCTCTCGCGTAGGAAGCGCTGCGCGCTCTGGTCGCCCATCATTTCCGGGCGCAAGGTCTTGAGCGCGACCTCGGCGCCGCTCGGGCTCGTGGCTCGGTACACCGACCCCGTCGCGCCTTGGCCGATCAGCGCTTCGAGACGGTACCCCTCACCGAGCGTCTTGCCGACGAGCGACTGGGCTCTCTCTTCTGCGGAATCGCTCACCGGAGGAACTTGGGCACGAGTAAGCCACCATAGTAGCGAGCAAGCCGCCAGGGCGACTACCGCCTTTTGCGCGCCTTCCCGAATTTCGCTAAACAGCGGCGATGAAGGCGCTCAAAGAGCCCGAAGCTACCAAGCCGCGCGTGCTGATCGTGGCTGGGTCCGACTCGGGAGGCGGGGCCGGGATTCAGGCCGATATCAAGACCATCACGATGCTAGGCGGCTTCGCGACGACGGCGGTGACGGCGCTGACGGCGCAGAACACGCTCGGCGTGGAAGACGTCATGCCCGTGCAGGCTAGCTTCGTCGGCGCGCAGATGCGCTCGGTGCTCACGGACATCGGCGCCGACGCCATCAAGACGGGCATGCTCGGCTCGGCGCGAGTCGTGGAGACCGTCGCCGGCCTGTGTGAGTCGCTGGCGGCGGGGGTGCCGTTGATCGTCGATCCGGTGATGGTCGCCAAAGGCGGCGCGCGCTTGCTCGACCGCGACGCGCACGACGCGCTCGTGCTGCGGCTCTTGCCGTTGGCGTCGGTGCTCACGCCCAACATCCCCGAGGCGGAGGCGCTGACGGGGATGAAGATCAGCACGCTGCGCGACATGGAGCGCGCCGCGGACGCGCTGTTGGGGCTCGGACCGAGCGCGGTGCTCGTGAAAGGCGGGCACCTCGAGGGCGACACCGTGACCGACATCTTGCGCACGGCGGACGGCGCGGAGCACCGCTTCGAGTGCCCTCGCATCGTCTCGCGCAGCACGCACGGCACGGGCTGCACGCTCGCCTCCGGCATCGCGGCCGGCGTCGCGGAAGGGCTGACTCTGCACGGCGCGGTCGAGCGCGCGAGGGAGTTCGTGCTCCAGGGCATCCGTCACGCTCCGGGCCTCGGTAAGGGGCACGGGCCGCTCGAGTTCGCGCATTTGCTGGCGCGGTAGCGTGCGCGGGCGCGGTCGCCAGGTTATGGTCGCGCTGATGGCCTGGCTCGGCTCCAGAACGAACGGCGCGCGCTCGCGAGCGGCCGCGCTGACGTGCGCGGCGCTGCTGGCGGGCTACGTGGGGTGCACTACTGACCACGATTCGCTCGCGCGCAAGCCCCCGGCGGGCAAAAGCGGCGCGGGCGGCGGCGGCGCCGGCGGCTTCGCGGGCTCCGGCTTCGGCAACGCGGGGAACCCGGCGCAGGGCGGGCGCAACAACCCCGACTACGAGCCGCCGGGTGGCGACGACGTGCTCACCCTCGTCAACGGGGTGGTCGACGCAGAGAGCGTGCGCGTGTGCTTCGCGCGTGTCGACGACGCGGGCGAAAGTGAGCTCGTGAGCTCGCCGCTGCCCGAGCTCGGCTACGGCGCTTCGACGACGCTCATCGAGCTCGAGCAGCTGTCGTTCGTCGACGACCACATTCAGGCGTGGGTGATCGCGGGCGAGCTCGAGCTGATTGACGAGCTCGACTGCCGAGACGCGGTGGACTTGGCCGAGCGCGAAGAGGCGAGCGTGACGCCGGCGCGCGCGCTTGCGGCCGCGGGCGGCGCGGCTGGCGCGGGCGGCGCGGAGGCGGACGCGCCAGCGGGAGCCGGCGGCGCCTTTCAGGCGGGAGAAGCGGGCGCGGGCGGCGCCGGTGGGGCACCCGAGATCCCGCTCGAGAAGCCGCGGCTTCGTGCCCGCGCCGTGGCCGCGCTCCCTGCGGGCAGCGTCGCCACGGGCCGCAGCGTGCTCATGGTGCTCACGGGCTGCATCGGCGGCGCCGCCTACGCTGACCGGGTCGCTACGTCGGCCTGCGGAGCGAGCTATTCGCCCCAGCGCCCGAGCCTGCAGCCGGTCGTCGTCAAGCTATCGCGCCAGCTGCGCTTCGACACGGTCGGCCTGCAAGCGGTGCACGCATCGCTGCCGACCGAGACGCTCGACGTGCGCGCGACGAACAGCGACGCCTCGACGGCGCTGGTGTTCGCGAGCAGCGTCGCCTTCGGCAGCATCGAGCCGCGGCCGGCCGACACTCGCTTCACCAAGCTCGAGCTGGGGGTGGAGCGCGCCGACTATGGACTGCAGGTGATCGGCGAATCCGGTAGCGTCGCGTTTCAAGAAGCCTGGCCCGCGATCTTGGAGCGCTCCGGCATCGCCGACCTCCAATCGGGTCGGGCTTACACGGCGATCTTTTTGGGTCCGGCGCCGCGCCTGATCAAGACCGGCTTCTGGAACGACAACGCCTTCGTGATCGTGGATAACGACCCCACCCGCGAGTGAGGGCGACGCCGAGCCGCTGCGGCTCAATGATATAGCGAAACCTCCGCCAGCTTGCCCTTGGCCTCGTTGATGTGAGCGCTCGTCGGGAAGCGGCGAATGAAGGTGCGCAGCGTCGACTTCGCGTCGTTCCACGCTTGGATTTCGAGCTGCGCGTGCGCCAGCGTCAGCGTGGCTTCATCCATCACCTCTTTGTCTGCCGACGACTCGGAGAGCTGCATGAGCAGCGGGATGGCCTCGCGGTGCAGCCCCAGCGCGATCAGCGCTCGCGCCAGCTGGTAGTTGGCTTGGGGGCTGTGCGCGGCGTCGCTCTTGTACTGTAACGACTCGCGCAGCGACTGCTGCGCCTCGTGCCAGCGACCCATGCGGATGTGGTCGACGCCCGTTTGATACGCGATGAGCGATAGCTCGTTCTTGGCACGCTCGAGCGCGCCCTCGAACACCGCGCGCTCGGTGGGGGATAGATCGAGCTTGCTGACCGCCGCGTAGCCGTCGATGATTTCGCGTCGCTTGTTCTGCAGCACCAGGCGATAGAACTCGGCGGCTTGACGCGACGCAGAGCTGCGGGCCTCTTCGCGGCCGAGCACCACCTTCTGCTCCTTCTGGAGCTGCTCCAGCTGATCGCGAGTCTCGCGGTTCTCGCCCCGCACCGTCTCGATGCGAATGTCCCAAGCCAGCTTCACGAACACCAGGATGATGGCGATCGTGACCACGTAGCCGGTGGCGCTCGTGACGAGCACGCGGCGCTCGGAGCCCTGCTGACGCTTGGAGATGCTCTTCAGGTCGGCGGCGAGCGCGTTGACCAAATTGTTGGTCTTGATCGTGAGAGCTCGGCTCTCGACGATCTCTCGCTTGACCTGCTCGAGCTCGTACTCATCCATCGCGGGCGGCCATACTATCGCCAGATTCCCGGGAAAACCTCAGCATTTCCGGCTTTTGTAACGCGGGCGGTCAGCCCTGCCGCGGAGGATGCTGGCTTGCGTGGGGGGGGATGGTCATGTAATGAACGGGCCCCCGCTGGGGCCTGCCCAGCTCAGCACAGGATCGATCGATGGATACGAGTGACATTCGCAAGGGCTTGAAACTGATGATGGACGGCAACCCGTACGTCGTCACCGACTTTCAGTTCGTCAAACCGGGCAAGGGGCAGGCGTTCACGCGCACCAAGATGCGCAACATGCTCACTGGCAACACCATCGAGCGCAACATCCGCTCCGGCGAGCGCTTCGACCCGGCCGACGTGGAAGATCGCACCTTGCAGTACATCTACCAAGAGGGCGAGAACTACGTGTTCATGCACCCGAAGACGGGTGACCAGGTCAGCGTTCACCAAGACGTGGTGGGTGAGGACAAGGGCTTCTTGATGGATGGTATCGACGTGACGATCACCATCTATAATGGCAATCCGGTCTCGATCGAGCTGCCGCCGCACATCGTCGCGCAGATCACCGAGTGTGAGCCGGGCGTGCGTGGTGACACCGCCACCAACGTGCTGAAGCCGGCCAAGATCAGCACCGGCGCGAGCGTCGGAGTGCCGCTGTTCGTCACCGAAGGCGAGTGGATCAAGATCGACACGCGCACCAAGAGCTACATCGAGCGCGCCAAGGCTCCCTCGCTGCAGCCTAAGTGACGACGCGCGGGAGCCCTCCCGGGGCCCCGCCGCCGTTCACGGACGTTTGAGCAGGACGACCTTGCCGTCGGCCACGCAGGCTACGGCGGCTCGGTCGTTGGCGACGACGCACGACCGCGCTCGTCGCGTGTCGACGGGAGCCTCCGGTAGCTTCCATAGCTCTTGGGTCGCGCCGCTGACGACCAAGCCGAGGGGCGAAGTCGCGATCAGCCAGGCGCCGTCGGGCGAGCGCGCCGACCCAGGGCTCGGCAGCGCCTTGCCCGCTTTCTTGGGCTCGAGCAGCGCGCCCGCCAAGAGCGTCGAAAACCCCTCCGCGCTGACCGCGACCGGCACCGGATCGGGGCAAGTGAAGCGGCCTTTGCAGCCGCCTGGTCGGGGGGCGAGCAGACGCGTCGGTTGGCTACTTTGCGGCGTTCCCGCGGTGTCGGTGAAGCCGAGCTGCACCTCGGAGGAGTCGCACGCGCAGAGTGAGCCGCTCAGTCGCCGCCCGCTGCCGTCCGTGACGTCGAGCGGCCACGGGGGAGTGCCGGCCTCGGCGTCGAGCGCGGTCTCGGTCGTGCCGTCGCGCGAGGCGCGGACCAAGCCGGCTTCGGTGACGATCAGCAGCGCGCCGTCGGGCTCGAACCAGAGCGGGCTCCAGTGGGGCCCCTTGACGGACTTGGGCTTCGCCGAGAGCGCGGTCGCCGTGGGTGACACCGGGAGCAGGCGCTTCGCCAGCTCCTTCGTGATCGATTTCTCGGCGTCGCTCGAGATGCGCTTGAAGTACCAGTCCGCGCGGCTGAGCACGGACGCGGCGCCCACGGCGTCTTTGGCCGCCAAGCGTGACAGCACCTCCGCGCGTGCCAGCATGTCGACCACCGCGCCGAGGTCGTCACAGCGCAGCGGTGAGCCTTCCGCGTCGAAGATGCGAGCGGTGGCGCCCTCGGCGCAGAGCGAGGCGAGCAGCCGGCGCATGGCGTCGATGTCAGCCGTCGCGGCCGGACCGGCCTTCGAGAGGATGGCTTTGGCCGCGGCCGCGAGGGACGCGCGGGGCTCAGCCGCGTCGCGGGAGACTCCCGCGGCGCGGTCGAGGAAGGCGAAGGACGCGCTGGCTTTCGCGCCTTCAGGGCTCGTGAGGCTGAAAATCAGCCGCACGTCTTCGCGTCCATCGCCGTCGCGGTCACTTGAGTCCGCGTCCACCGAGAGCGCTTCGCCCGACGCGGGCGCGGCCACGCGCAGCGTCAACACTTCCGGCCGGTCGCTAGCGGGAGCGATGATGCTCACCGCCTCGACGGGGACGCGCTGCATCAGCCCGGCCGGGCAGGTGGCCGTCGTATCCACCAGCACGCTCGAGACACCGGTTTGCACCAGCTTCGTGGCGTGGGTGCAGCCGGGCCCGATCGGCACGAAGCTCGGCAGCGTCATCAGCTGGCGCGATTTGCCGGCGGCGTCGTAGGCAAGCAGGGCGCCGCGGGGAACGTCGAGCGCTTCGGGCTCGGAGACGACCCACGCGACGGCGCGCTGCTCTGCTCCTTCTCCCAAGACGAGCGCGCGATCGAACACGTAGCGCTTGGGAGCGTCGAGCGTCAGCGCCCCCATGCGTAGCTTGCGCGAGCCGGCGGGGGCCACCACCGCGGCCGGGAACTTGCCGGGCGGCGCCTTGGCGCTCGGTGCGGGCTCAGGCTCGGGGGACACCGAAGCGTCGGGCACCGCGCTCGTCACACCGAAGGGCGTGTACGGCTTCTCTTTTTGGCAGCCATCGCAGCCGCCGAGCAGCGCCGCGAGCGATAGCGCCGCCCAAATCTCAGCTCTTTTTCCCATGCTCGTCATAAACGTAGAAGCCGCGCCCGGACTTTCGTCCGAGTAAGCCTGCCTGCACCAAGTTGCGCAGCAGCGGCGCCGGGCGGTACTTCGGATCACCGAAGTCTCGATGCAAGATCTCGGCGATCGAGAGCACGGTATCGAGGCCAATCAAGTCGGCGAGCTCGAGCGGGCCGAGCGGATGACCGAGCCCGAGGCGCGCGCCCGCGTCGATGTCCTCCTTGTTGCCGACGCCCTCGGCCAAGGCGAAGCAGGCCTCGTTGAGCAGCGGGATCAGGATGCGATTCACCAGGAAGCCGGGGCGATCTTGGCTGACGATCGTCTGCTTACCGAGCTTTTGGCACAGCTCGAGCGCGCGCGTGAGCGTGGCGTCGGAGGTCAGCGTGCCTCGCACGAGCTCCACCAACTTCATGACCGGCACCGGGTTCATGAAGTGCACGCCCACCACCTGCTCCGGCCGCGTCGTTTCGCGGGCGAGGCGGGTGATCGACAGGCTCGAGGTGTTCGTCGCCAACAAGGCGTCCGGCCGCGCCCGCTCGTTCAAGGCGCGGAAGAGGTCCGCCTTCAGCTCGAGCTGCTCGGGGGCGGCCTCGATCACCCAATCGGCGCTGTCGACACCGAACAGCGGCCCCCCCGCGCTCAGGCGTCCGAGCAGCTGGTCGGTCGCGCCCGCCGCGAGCTTGCCGTCGCTCTCCTGCCGGCGGAGCCGCGCCTCGATTTTCGCGATGGCGCCGGTCGCGAGCGCCTCGGCGCGATCGGAGAGCGTGACCTCGAACCCAGCGCGGGCCGCGACCTGGGCGATGCCGGCTCCCATCTGGCCGGCTCCAATCACAGCGACGCGCGTGGGTTGGGTGGTTTCGTGGCTCATGGGATGGAGGGCGCCTCGAGCCGAGTGCTAACATGGCCAGCGGATGCTCGTAAGGATGCTGCTCGCGCTGAGCCTCGGCGCCGCGCTGTCCGGCTGCGCCGGCTCTGCTGCGTCGCCCGTACCGCGCGCGAGCATGCTGATGGGCAAGGGCCAGAGCGAGGAGGCGAGCCGAGTGCTGCGTGCCTACCTCGAGCAGCACCCCGATTCGATCGCCGAGCGGCGGCTGCTGGTCCGCGTCGAAGCGGCGCGGGGGCAGCTCGGGCGCGCACGAGCCGAGGTGGAGCGGCTCGAGCAGCAGCTGGGCCCGGCGAGCCCGATTCCGCTGGTCGAGTTGGGGCACGCTCTCGAGCTTTCGCACCGCTACGATGAAGCGCTCGCCGCCTACGATCGAGCCACCGAGGTCGCGCCGCGTGATGACCTCGGGCCGCTGACCGGTGGCATGCGCGCGGCGCGCTGGGGAGAGCTCTCGCTCGCCGAGCCGCGCTTGGCCGAGGCACTGCGGCGCAATGCCAAGAATCCGGCCGCTTGGCACGCGCTCGGGTTGGTGCAGCTCTCGCAGGGCAAGCTAGCGGCCGCAGAGCGCTCGTATCGGTCGGGCCTTCTGGCCGACCCGGAGGCGCTCGAGAATCGCGTCGGCCTCGCGACGCTCGCGCTCACCCGCGGTGACCTGCCGAGCGCGCTCGTGCAGTACGACGCGATTGCAGCAAGCCGGCCTAAGCTGCCTGACGCTCAGCTCGGGCGTTCGTTCGCGCTCATCGGCATGGGCCGCTTCGACGAGGCGAGGCGAGCGCTCGACCACGCCGCGCGTCTCGGCGGAGACCCGCGAGTCATCGCCGCGCAGCGGCGTGAGCTTTCGCGGCGCACATCCCCGCACCCAGCGCGCTGAGCGCCGAGCAGGCCGCCGTCGACGAACCAAAACTGGAGGGGTTTCGAGCGCTTGTGCCGCCTGATTCCGCGGCGTACTCTCGCGTGCCTCGCCTCGTAGCGAGGCAGGGAACCCCCAGCGATCGACACCCGACTGGCTCCGAGACGCGATTCATTTGGTCACCGCCAAGGCCACCGGCTCGCGCTTACGGCAGCGGCCCCGCCCTCTCGGAAGAGCGCGCGGCTGAACGAGGAAAAGAACAGGTAAATGGATTCTCAGACGATCCGCAACGCTCTTGGAAAACTGCAGGCTGAACCGGGTTCGAACGAAGCTTGGGAGTCACTGCAATCGACCGTCGAACAGGGCAGCGGTGACCTCTCGCCCGAGGAGCTCGCGCGGCTGCTCGACGCGGCGCGCGAGAAGCATGCAGAGCGCGGCGAATGGTTGGCGGCGGCGCGCCTGCTCGAGATCGCGATTGGCGCCGCCGGCGGCACCCATCGCGAAGCGACGCTCGTGCGCGAGCAAGCCCGCTTGCTCAGCGATCACTTGTTCGATGAAGACGGCGCCGCCGCCGCGTACCTGCGCCTGCTGGAGCTCTCGCCCGACGACCGAGAAGCGTCGGCCAAGCTGGAAGAGCAAGAGAGTCGGCGGGCGCGCTACACCGAGCTACGCGCTAGCTATTTGAGCGAAGCGGAGGGGGCGAGCGACGAGGCCTACAAGAGCGCCATGCTGATGCGCGCCGCGGAGATGGACGTGCGCTTCGGCTCGGATGACGCCGCCTTCGAGGCCGCCGTCGATCGGCTGGAACAGGCCGTGCGCCTCGATCCGACCAACGAAGCGGCGAGCCACCTGCTCGAGCACCTCTACCGGCAGAAGGGCCGCTACGAGGACGTCGCGGGGGTGCTCGAACGCCTCGCCGATCGCGGGGAGACGGCGGTGGCGCGCATCTCGGCGGGCGTGCGCCTGGCCCGCGTCTACGCGCAAGATTTGGGTGACAAGGAGCGCGCCGCGCGCGCGTACGGCGGCGTCCTGCGTGACGGGCCCGATCACCCGGAGGCCAAGGCGTTCTTGTCGGATTTGTACTCGAGCTCCGAGCGTTGGGCGGAGCTGGTGGCGCTCTACGAGCGCGACTTGAAGGCGGCGGGTCCGGGCGGCGACGGGCAGCGCGTCGGAGACATGCTCCAGATCGCGATGCTGCACTGGAAGAAGCTCGAGAATCCCGCCGACGCCGAGCCGTGGTTCGATCGCATTCGGCGCGTGGAGCCCGCCAACCCCGGCATGCTGTCATTCTTCCGCGAGTACTTCGCGAGCCTGCAAGACGACACGCGCCTGATGGAGGTGCTGCAGGCGGCGGCGCGAGCGCTGCCCGAAGGGAGCAAAGAGCGCACCCAGCTGAGCGCCCAGCTCGGCAAGCTGGCGGAAGGCCAAGAGAACGCGCAGAAGGCGGTGGAGCAGTACAAGAGCGTGCTGCGGCAAGACCCCGACAACACGGAGGCACGCGACGCCCTCAAGCGCTTGTACAAGCAAACGCAGGGTTACAACGCGCTGGTCGAGCTGCTGAGGCAAGAGCTTGAGCGGCTGCCGCACGAGAAGTACCAGGAGCGCTTGGCGGTGCTGCGCGAGGTCGCGACGGTGTATCGCCAGTACATCAAGAGCGACACCGCGCTGCTCTCCGTGCTGGGCCAGATCGTTCAGCTCGACGACAAGCTCGACGAGCAAGACGTGCTCGAGATGCGCGAGCTCGTCTCGCTGTACGAGAAGCTCGGCCGCCACCGCGATCTGATCACGAACCAGATCAAGCTGGCCGAAATCACGCCCGACGTGGAGGAGAAGAAGGAGCTGTATCGCGCCGCTGCCCGTCGCTGGCTCGATCAGTTCTCGAACGCTCAGAACGCCACCGACGCCTACGCGGCCCTGCTCAAGATCGCGCCCGACGATCGCGAAGCGCGCGAGCGCCTCGAGGAGCTGTACCGCAAGCGGCGGGCCTGGGCCCCGCTGTTCGAGCTGTACGCCGCTGACTTGAAGCAAGCCGAGGGTAGCAAGCGCCTGCCGCTGCTGCGCGAGATGGCAGCCTTGGCCGCCGAGCGCTTGAACCGCGCCGCCGACGCCATTCAGCTCTACCAGCAAACGCTGGAGATCGATCCGTCGCGCGCCGACGTGCTCGACGCGCTGGAGAAGCTCGCGGAGCGTAACCGCGATTATACCACCCTCGCTTCGGCGCTCGAGCGACGCGTCGAAATCGAAGCGGAGACGAGCGGGAAGCTTTCGGCCCTCCAGAAGCTCGGCATCGTTTACGCCGATCAGATCCAAGACGCGGAGCAGGCCGTGCGCACGTGGCGCCGCGTGCTCGAGCTGTCGCCCGGTCACGCGCGCGCGCTGCGCGTGCTGCGTGAGGCATACCTCGGCAGCGGCGACTTCGACGCCCTCGAGGAGCTCTACGGTAGCCAGAACGACTGGGAGGGCTTGTCGGAGGTTCTGTCGAACGCGGCCGACCGCGCGAAAGACAACGCGGGCAAGATCGCCCTCAGCTACCGCGCTGCGCGCATCTACGAGGAGAAGCTCAACCAACCCGAGCGCGCGTTTCGCTCCTACGATCGCGTGCTCAGCGTCGACCCGGGGGATACCCGCGCCGCGCGCTCGCTCTTGCCCCTGTACGAGAAGGACGAGAAGTGGGCGCGTCTCACGCCGCTCTACGAGCTGCTCTTCGAAAAGGCCACCTCCGAGGGCGAGAAGCTCGAGCTGCTGGCGCGCCTCGTCGACGTCACCGGCAAGCGCTTGGGTGATCGCAAAGCGGCCGCCGCCTACGCGCGCAAGGCCTACGAGCTTGCCCCCGACAGCCCGCTGTCGCTCGAGATGCTCGAAGACACGTCGCGCGCCGCGTCCGCGTGGGAGGCGTTCGTCGACGCGCTGGAGGCGCGACTCGCGAGCGTCGCCGCCGAGGTGACGGAGGCGCCGCCGGCCGTGGCGGCCAAGGCAGACGCCGCTCCTCCGGCCAAGAAGGGCAAGAAGGGCAAGAAGAAGGCCGAGCCGAGCGCGGAGGCGCCCGTCGAAGCTCCCGCGAAGCCCGCGGCTGCCGACGCGACGCGGCGACTGCTCGAGCTCAAGCTGGCCCGCGTCTACGCGGACGAGCTCGGCCGCACCGACGACGCGGTGAAGGTCTACAAGCAGATGCTGGAGCGGGACCCGGCCGACGTCGAGGCGGCCACCGAGCTCGAGGGCATCCTGCGCCGTAACGATCGCCGTGACGACCTGCGCTGGCTGCTGGAGCTGCGCGTCGTCAGCGCTCCTACCGATGAAGAGCGCCTGCGCTTGCTCGCGGAGTGGGCGACCCTCGAAGAGGCCGTGTTCGACGCGCCCGAGAAGGCGGTGGCGCTCTACCGTCGCATGCTCTCGATCGCGAGCACCGACGAGCGCGCGCTCTCGACGTTGCCGCGCCTGCTGCTGAGCGCGGGCGACGCCGCGGCGGCGGCGGAGATCATCGCGCAGCACCGAGACGCCAGCACGGGCGAAGCGCGCGCGGAGCGCGAGGTGGAGCTGAGCGAGCTGTACCTCGAGCGCCTAGCGCGCCCGGGGGACGCGCTCGAGAGCGCGATCGCGGCGCTCACTTCGGACGCGCAGAGCGCGCGAGCGATGTCGGTGCTGGAGCGGTTGGTCAGCGTCGACTCGGTGCGAGCGCGCGCCGCCGACGTGCTGGCGCAGCGTTACGCGAGCGGCGGCGAAGCGCGCCGGGAGGCCTCGGCGCTCAGCGTGCTGCTGGAGCAAGTCAAGGCGCCAGAGGAGCGCCTGGCGCTCTACGGTCGTCTCGCCGACGTGCACGAGCACAAATTGAGCGCGCACGGCAGCGCCCTCGACGTGATGCTGGCGGCGGTGCGCGAGTTCCCGGCGGAGCTGCCGCTGTGGGAGCGCGCCGACTCGCTGGCGGGCGCGTCCGGGCGCCCCACCGATCTGGCCGAAGCGATGCGCGAGGTCCTTCGCGCCAAGCTCGACGTGGCGCTCGAGACGGAGCTGTCGGAGCGCGCGGCGCGCCTGCACGAGGACAAGCTCGGCGACCCCATCGGCGCGACGCCGTACCTCGAGCGCGTCTTGGCGCTCGCGCCCAGCAACGAGGCCGCGTTCCAGCGCCTGAAAGACATCCTCACCGCCGCCGAGCGCTGGGGCGAGCTCGAGGCGCTGTACGATCGCTCCGCGCGCGCGACCGACGATCTAGCGCGCCGCATCGACATGCTGGTCGAGGTCGCGTTGATCTGCGAAGAGATCATCGAAGACGCGGCGAAGGCCACCAACTACTACGAGCGCATCCTCGAGATCGACCCGGTGCACGACGGCGCGATCCGCGCGCTCGATCGGCTGTACCTGAAGCAGGGCAAGAGCCGGGAGCTGTCGGCGCTGCTCGAGCGACGCCTCGAGGCCGCCGTCGGCGACGAAGCCTTCGAGCTCAAGCTGCGCTTGGCGAAGCTGCAGCTCGAGCTGCTCGAGCCCGACAAGGCGATGAGCCACGTCGAAGACGTGCTGCGCGAGCGTGTCGGCGACTACGAGGCGCGCGAGCTGGCCGAGCGCATGCTGGCCATCGGGGAGCTGCGGCCGCGAGCCGCGCGCGCGCTCGAGACCGTCTACGAGGCTCGCGACGAAGTGCGCGATCTCGTGCGCGTGCTGGCGATTCGCCTCGAGTCGCTCACGGCGCCGGAGGTGATCGACGAGCGTCGCGACCTGCTGCGACGCATCGCGATGCTGCGCGATGACCGCTTGCACGACGATCAAGGCGCGCTCGACGCGCTCGCGGAGCTCGTGCCGATGGATCCCCTCGACACCGACGCCCGCGGGCGCCTGCTCGAGATCGGGCGCCGCGTGTCCGCCCACGAGCGTGTGGCCGACGTGCTGACGCGAGCCAGCGAGAAGGCCGACAGCTCGCCCAGCAAGGGGGAGATCCTCACCGCCGTCGCCCGCATCTACGAAGAGCTGCTGAGCGATCCGCAGCGAGCCGAGAGCACCTACCGTCGCATCCTCGAGCTCGACGAGCAAGACGCGGAGCTGGTGCTGCCGGCCGCGAAGGCGCTCGAGCGCATCTACGTCGCTTCCAGCCAGAGCCAGAAGCTCGCGGAGATGCTGCGCCTGCAAGTGAAGCACGAACGAGACGGGGCCACCCGGCGCGAGCTCTTCGGGCGGCTCGGCACGCTCAGCCAGAGCGTGCTGAACGACGAGGCGGGCGCGATCGCGGCCTGGAAGGCGCGCGTGGACGAGAACCCCGACGACGCGGAGGCGCTGGCCGCGCTCGACCGCCTGTACGAGAGCGCGGGGCGCTACCGCGAGCTGGTCGGCGTGCTGCAGAAGCGCCGCGACGGCAGCAGCGAAGGCGAGCTGCGCCGCTCGCTGATGACGCGCGAGGCGGAGACGCTCTGGAAGAAGCTCGACTCCGTCACCGAGGCGATCGACGCCTACCAGGCGTTGGTTTCGGAGTTCGGTCCGAGCCGTGATTCGCTGTCGGCGCTGGAGGCGCTGTTCGAGTCCGCGCGCCGCTGGGAAGATCTGTCCGAGACGTACGAGCGGCACCTCGACCTGTGCGACACGGACGACGAGCGGCTGGAGATCTTGGCCAAGCTCGGCGACATCAAGCGCGAGCACCTGGCGGACGAGGCCGGCGCGATCGAGGTTTACCGGCGCGCGCTCGGGATCCGCACCACCCACGGCGCCAGCCGCGCGGCGCTCGGCAAGCTGCTGCAGTCGTCGGACAACCCCACGCGGCGCGAGGCGGCGCTGATCCTGAAGCCGATCTTCGAGGCCGAGGGCGACAGTGAGCAGCTGCTCACCACGCTCTTGATCGAGGTCGACACGAGCGACGATCCGCTCGAGCGGCTCTCTGGCCTGGAGGCTGCGATGAAGGTCGCCGAAGGTCCGCTCGCGGACCCCCAGCGCGCCTTTGCGCTCGCAGAGCGCGCCGTGCGCTCGGCGGTCGGGCATTCGGACCTCGTGCCGTGGTTCACGCACCTCGAGCGTCTGGCGACGGCGACCTCGCGCCAAGCCGAGTACGTGAAGCTCTTGTGCGACGTCGTGCCGGAGATCTTCGACGGGGACGTGCAGCTGCTCGTCACCTTGAAGATCGCCGATCTGGCTCGTCACAAGCTCGCGGACCGCGAGCTCTCGCGCACCTACTACAAGAAGGCGCTCGAGCTGCGCGCCGAAGACAAGCAGGCGCTGACCGCGCTCGAGTCGCTCTACGAAGAGGCGGGCGACGCGCGCAGCTTGCTCGAAATCTTGGAGCGCCGCACGGAGGTGGCGGACGGCGACGAGGAGCGCAAGTCGCTGCTCTTCCGCCGCGCCAAGCTGCTGTCGGAGGCCCTCTCGGAGCGCCGCCGGGCGATCGAGGTCTACGAGACGATCCTCGACATCGCGCTCGAGCGCGAGGCGCTGACCGCGCTCGAGGCGCTGTACACGGCCGAGTCGATGTGGGTCGAGCTGGTGACGCTCTACGAGCGCCAGCTCGACGCGAAGCTCGGCGACGCGGCCGGGCTTCACGTGGCGATCGCTCGCGTCGCTTCACGGCACCAGAACAACATCGCTCGCGCCTTCGATGAGCTCGAGAGCGCGCTCTCGGTCGAGCGTCAACACGAGGGAGCCATCGCGGAGCTGGAGCGACTGGTGAGCGACGCTCCCGATCCGGTGGAGCGAGCTCGCGCGGCGGCGCTGCTCGAGCCGGTGTACCTGCTGCGCGCCGACTTCGGCAAGGTGATGAACACGATCCGCGCGCGGCTGGAGGCCAGCTCCGATCCGGACGAGCGGCGCGAGCTGCTCACGCGCCTCGCCAAGCTCTACGAGGAGCAAAAGGAAGACTACCGCGCTGCGCTCGACACCGTGGCCCGGCTGCTCGCCGAAGATCCCAGCGACGCCTCGACCATCTCCGAGCTCGAGCGCTTGGCGAAGGTGGCCTCGGCCGAGCGCCGCTTGGCGGAAATTTATGCCGAGGAGCTGAAGAAGATCGAGACGGACGACGAGGCGAGCGTCAAGCTGCTGCGTCGCACGGGTGAGCTGTTCCGCGACTTGGACGAGGGCGACCAAGCCTTGGTCTTCTTCCGGCGCGCGCTCGCCTTCGAGCCCGAGAGCAAGTCCTTGTTCACGGCCGTCGATCAACTGCTCGAGAAGGCAGGTCGCGCGGAGGAGCGCGTCGAGCTGTACCGGCAGGGGCTGGAGAATCGCTTCGAGCCCCGCGAGCGCCTGCAGCTCTTGCACACGATGGCGGCCCTGCAGAAGGGCACGCTCGCTCGTCCCGACGACGCGATCGACACCTACCGCCAGGCCCTCGAGGTAGAGGATGACGACGCTACCTCGCTCGACGCGCTGACGGAGCTGTACCGGGCTCGCTCGCGCTGGGAGGACCTGGCCGAGCTCTACCTCCGCCGCGCAGAGAGCGCGGCCACGCCGGAGCAGGGCGCACCCTATCGCCTGGCGCTTTCGCGTCTGCACCAGGAGCAAGACCAGATCGAGCGCGCAATCGACCAGCTGGAGGAGATCGTGACGGCGCTGCCGCGCCACCAGGAGGCGATCACGGCGCTCGAGCACTTGCGCAAGCTGCCGAGCCACGCCGAGCGCGTCGTGGACATCTTGCGTCCGCTGTACGAGGCGCTCGACGACTGGCGCCGCCAGATTCAGCTGAACGAAGACCGCTACCAGCTCGCGCAAGAAGTGACGGACAAGGTGCGTGTGCTGCGCGAGACGGCCGAGCTGTGGGAGAAGCGCGGCGACGACTTGAACCGCGCGCGCCGGGCGCTCGAGGCCGGCGTCAAGCTCGACCCGGACGACGCTGACACGCGCGCCGAGTACGAGCGCCTCACGGAGCGCACCTCGGCGTGGGACGCGCTGTCGGCGGCGTACGAAGCCGTGCTCGAAGAACAGCCAGATTTGCGGGACCGCCGGGAAATTTTGGCGACGCTCGCGAACGTCCACAACTCGCGCCGCGACGACCCGCGCAAGGCGCTCGCTGCGTACGAGCGACTGTTCGCCACCGACGAGAGCGAGATCGAGCCGCTGAACCAGATGGAGTCGCTCGCGACGCTGCTCAGCGACTGGCCGGTGCTGGTGCGGGTCTTGACGTCGAAGGCCGAGCTCTTACCGAGCGACGAGGAGCGCGCCAGCGTTTGGCGTCGCGTCGCCGAGGCCAAGCGCGACATGCTCGAGGACCCAGCGGGCGCCATCGCCGGCTACGAGCGCGCGCTCGAGCTCGATCCGGAGAGCGCCTTCACCGTCGATTGCCTGATCGAGCTGTACGAAGCCAAGGCGGACGCGTCGCGCTTGGTCGAGCTGTACCAGCGCCGAGTCGAGCTCACGCAAGACGACGATGACCTGAAGTACACGCTGCTCGTCAGCGCCGCCGCTTGTTACGACAAGCAGCTCTCCGACAAGCGCAAGGCCATCGAGGTGCTCGAGCAGGCGCTGCACGTGCGCCCCGGCGATCCGGGAGTCTTGGGCTCGCTCAACCGCCTCTACCGCCTCGAATCGATGTGGGCGGAGCTGCTCGAGAGCCTGAAGCTGCAGGCCGGAGCCGCGGAGTCGGCCGCGGAGCGCTCGCAAATCCGTAAGGAAATCGGCAACATCCTGGCCTCGAAGCTCGACAGCTACGAGGAGGCGCTCGACGCTTACCGGCTCGCGCTCGACGAAGCGCCGACGGACGCCGAGCTGATCACGGCGGTGCGGGAGATCGGCGGCGGGCATGAAGATCTCCGCCGCAGCGTGGCCGACATCTTGGTGCCGGTGCTGGAGCAGAGCGGACGCCACGCCGAGCTCGTGGACGTGCTCGAGCTGCGCCTGACCATCGAGACGGAGCCGACCGAGCGCGTGCAGACGCTTCGCAGCGTCGCGCGCGTGCTCGAGCAAAACCTGGGTAAGCAGCACGACGCGGCGTCGGCGCTGCTGCGGGCCATCAGCGAGCGACCGGACGACGCGGAGCTGCACGAAGAGCTCGAGCGTCTGGCGCGCGCAACCTCCGGCTTCGGCCGCTACGCCGATGCCTTGTCGGACCGCGCGGGCTCGACCTTCGATCCGGACGTGGCGCGCGAGCTGTACGTCCGCTTGGGCCGCATCGCGGAGCAGGAGCTGAAAGACGACCAGCGCGCCGTGACCGCGTACAAGCGCGCGGTCGAGCAAGCGGGCGATCAGCCGGAGCTGCTGGACGCCCTCGATCGCCTCTACACGCGCCTCGACGACCACGAGGCGGTGGCGGACGTGCTCGAGCGCCGCGTCTCGGTGGAGATGTCCGACGAGCGCCAGGCCGATCTCTACTATCGCTTGGCCCAGCTGCAGATCGGACGCTTCGAAGAGCCGGCGCGCGGCCTCGGCTCGCTACGCATGGCGCTGGAGCGGGTGCCGGGTCACGAGGCGGCCGTGGCGGAGCTGGAGAAGCTGGTCGATCACGCCGACCTCTTCGAGGAGGTGTCGGAGATCTTGGAAGAGGTGTACCGGGCCCGCGGCTCGACCGATCGCCTGTCCAAGCTCTACGAAAAGCGGGTCGGCTTCGCCGACAGCGTGGAAGCGCGCATCGACATGCGGCGCAGCCTGGCGCGCGTGCTCGAAGACGAAGCCAAGGACCCGCGAGCGGCGCAGCGTGTGATCGAGCTCGGCCTGGCCGAAGCACCGGAGGACCTCGCGCTGCTCGAGGAGATCGAGCGCCTGGCGGCGATCACGGGTGAGTGGGACAAGGCGAGCCAAGCCCTGGCCCGCGCCATCGCCGCGAAGTCGGACCTAGCGCCGGAGTCGGGGGTCGAGCTGTCGATGCGCTTGGCCGGCTGGTACCGCGACAAGGCCTTCGACAACGCCTCCGCGGAGACCGCGCTCAAGCGCGCGCTCGAGTTCGATCCGTCGAGCGACGACGTGCTCCAAGCCATCGAAGCGCTGCAGCGCGCGCCGGGGCGGGAGCTCGACCTGTTCGGCACGCTGCGCCAGCGAGCCAAGCTCCAGGTCGACGAATCGCGGCGTGAAGACCTGTACCGTCAAGCCAAGACGTTGGCGGAGAGCAGCGGTGATTCGGCGGCGGCGGAGGCGGTGCTGCGAGAGCTGCTCGCCCACGACGACACGAACCTGTGGGCGCTCGCCGAGCTGTGCAAGCTGCGCGAGGCGGCCTCCGACTACCCGGAGACGTTCAAGCTCACGGTGCGGCAAGCGGAGCTCGGCGCGGACGCGGCCAGCGTTCACGCGCTGCGCCGCCGCGCCGCGGAGATCGCCCGCGACCAGCTGAACGACGTGCCGAAGGCGACGGAGCTCTTCGAGCAGCTGTTCGAGGACGACCCGACCGATCGCGACGCCGCCTCTGCGCTGCGTGCGCTCTACCCGGCGGCTGGCCGCGACCAGGATCTCGGGCGTTTGCTCGAGCGCTTGGTCGACATGGCGGAGTCCCCCGCCACGCGCACGGCGCTGCGGCTCGAGCTCTCGCGGCTCAATCGCGACAAGTTCCAGTCGCTAGACACCGCCATCGAGCTGCTGCGTTCGGTCCTGGAAGAGGAGCCGGGCCAGGGTGAAGCGGTGGTGGAGCTCAGCGAGCTGTACGAGAAGACGCAGCGCGACGAGGAGCTGGCGGAGCTGCTCTCGACCCAGATCGACGCTGCGCGCGAGCGCGGCGAGACCGCGAGCGAGCTGCGCTTCCAGGTTCGGCTGGGCGAGGTTTACGACGGTCGCCTCGGCGACCGGGCGCGCGCCATCGACACCTACCGCGGCGTGCTCGAGCGCGACCCCAACCACCGAGGCGCGCTCGAGGCGCTGGCCCGGCTGTACAAGGCGCAAGACGAGCTCGGCCCAGCCGCGGAGGTCGTGAGCCGCTTGCTCGACATGGCGAGCGGCCCCGCCGCCGTCGAGCTCGCGATCGAGCTCGGCGAGGCGGAGCAGAAGCTCGGTAACTCCGAGAACGCGGCGCGCGCCTTCGAGCGGGGCTTGTCTCACGACGAACGCAGCGCCGAGCTGCGTGACCGCCTGCGGGCGCTCTATCAGTCGTCGAAGGAGTGGGAGAAGCTGTCCGCGCTCTTGGCTCGCGACGCCGAGCTCACGGAAAGGCCGGAGGAAGCCGTCAAGATCCTGCAGCAGGCGGCGCAGATCCAGAGCAAGGAGCGCGGTGACCACGTAGCGGCGGCCGAGCTGTTGGAGCGGGCCAGCAAGCTCAAGCCCGATGACCGCGAGATCTTGCTCGAGCTGTGCGACCGCTACAGCGCCTCGGGTCGGGGTAAAGCTGCGGCCGAGGTCTTGCAGCGCATCGTGGACAGCTTCGGGACCAAGCGAACCAAAGAGCTCGGTGAGATCCATCGCCGGCTGGCGGCGGCGTACTTGGCCGACGGCGAGGTGCGGCGCGCGCTCGAAGAGCTCGACAAAGCCTTCCGCATCGAGCCGGGCAACGTGCACGTCTTGACTCTGCTCGGCGACGTGGCGTTGCAGGTCGGCGATCACAAGAAGGCGCAGCAGATGTACCGCGCCTTGCTGCTGCAGAAGCTCGACGATGCGAGCGGGCCGATCAAGAAGAGCATGGTGTTCTTCCGCCTCGGGCAGATCCACGAGCAGCTCGACGAGAAGCCGAAGGCCATGCAGATGTACGAGCGCGCCGTGCAAACCGACGGCCTCGAAGAGGCCAAGACGCGCCTGGCCGCGCTCAAAGGCTGAGGACGGCCGTCGTGCGCTCCACGCTGCCCTACGACCCGAGGTCCGACGACTTTCGGGAGGCGGGCTGGGTGGGGCGCGTGGGCCGGCGCGCGATTGACGCGCTGTCGGAGGCGTGGGCGCTGCTCGGCACCTTGCGTGAAGCGTTCACGGCCGATTTCGTGCCCGGTGTTGCGGCGCGCCGGCTCGTGCACGGCATCATGATGACGCAGGTGTTGTTCACGGGCGTCCAAGCGCTCTCGCTCGTGAGCATCATCGGGCTGCTCATCGGCGCCAGCATCATCATTCAAACGACGATGATGGTGCCCGCCGATGGCGAGCTGATCGGGCGCGTGCTGGTGGCGGTCGTGCTGCGCGAGCTGGCGCCGTTGATCACGGCGATCGTGGTCGCGGGCCGCTCCGGAACCGCGATCGCGACCGAGCTCGGCAACATGAAGGTGAACGCGGAGGTGCTGGCGCTGTCGAGCCTCGGGATCGATCCGGTGCGCTACGTCGTGCTGCCGCGCCTGGTGGGGTGCGTCGTCAGCGTGGTCGCACTGATGATCTACTTCAGCATCGTGAGCCTGAGCGCCGCGTTCGCGATCGGCATCTTGTCGTCGGGGGCTAGCCTCTCGAGCTTTCAGCAGGGCATCGCCGGCAGCGTTATGCCCCACGATCTCGCGCTGTTCTTCCTCAAGGGCGTCGGCCTCGGCACCATCGTGGGCTGGCTTTCGTGCCACTTCGGGCTCGAAGTGAAGAGCTCTCCGACGGAGGTGCCGCAGCAAGCCAGCCGTGCGGTGGTGATGAGCTTGCTCGGCTGCGTCGTCTACAACACCGCCCTCACGGCCGGCTTCTACTGGCTGGTAGGTCCACCGATCCCGGCTCCATGAAGGACGGGCTTTGGCTGGAAGACGCCGCGTTTCGCTACGGGAATCTCTGGGTGCTCCGCGAAACGGAGCTGCACGTCCCGCCGGGGCGGACCCTGATCGTGACGGGCGACAACGGAGTCGGTAAGTCGACCCTGCTCTACCTGTGCGCGGGTCTGCTTTCGGCGACCTCAGGGCACGTATGGCTCGACGGACACTTGCCGGTCTCCAAGAAGCCGAGCGAGCTGATGCGTCAGGGCGTGAGGCGCGGCTTCGTGTTCGGGCAGGGCGGCCTGCTGTCGAACTTGAGCGCGCTCGCCAACGTGACGCTCGCGCTTCGCTACCACGCTGACGTCTTCGACATCGACGACAAGGAAGTGAATCGACGCGCCCGCGAGGCGCTGATCCAAATGCGCGTCTCGCAGGGGGATTTCCACGCGTTGCCCGCGCACCTATCGGGCGGTGTTCGCAAGCGCGTGGCGCTGGCGCGCGCGCTCGCGCTCGATCCCAACTTCGTCTTCCTCGACGATCCGGACGGAGGGCTCGACTCGAACACCCGGCAGCTCGTCTACGAGCGCCTCGAGCGTTTCCGCGACGACTCGAAGATCACGCTCGTGATCGCGACCAATAGTCGTCCGTTGATCGATCGGCTGGGCGTTCATCCGCTCGAGCTCGCGCACGGGCACCTGCTGCCCGAAGACGAGTCGCGCCGTTCACGTCGGGCGTGAACGGCGCGAGCATCGGAGCTGCCGCCGCAGGCCCGGCGCGTCTACTTCTGGATGTCGAGCAGCTCGACGTCGAACGTGAGCTGACCCGAAGGCGCTCCCGGTCGCTTCGGCTCGTCGCCGTAGGCCAGCTTGCCGGGGATCCAGAAGCGAGTCTTCTCGCCGACCACCATCAGCTGCACCCCTTCGGTCCAGCCCGGGATGACCTGATTCAAGCCGAAGCTCGTCGGCTCGCCTCGCGTCACCGAGCTGTCGAACATTTTACCGTCTTTGGTCCAGCCCGAGTAGTGCACGCGCACGCGGCTCGTCGCCGTCGGATGCTCCTTACCCGTGCCCTTCTTCAGCACGCGATAGGCCAGCCCCGACGCCGTCTTCTTGGCGGTGGGGGGCGGGGCGGCCACGTCCGTCGGCACTTCGGGGGGGCTGACGATTTCCAGCAGCTCGACGTCGAACGTGAGCTGGCCTGCGGGGTAGCCGGGGCGCGCCGTCTCGCCGTAGGCGATGTTGGCCGGGATCCACAGCCGGCGCTTTTCACCCACGACCATCAGCTTCAGCGCCTCCGTCCAACCGGCGATGACTTGCGTGACGCCGAAGCTCGTCGGCTCACCCCGAGGGATGGAGCTGTCGAACATCTTGCCGTCCTTCGTCCAGCCCGTGTAGTGCACCTTGACTTGGTCGACGTCCTTCGGGTGCACGGTACCTTTGCCCGGAGTCAGCACCTTGGAAGCCAGGCCCGACGCCGTCTTCTTGGCGTCGGCCGGCGCTGCGGCGACGTCGGCGGGAGCCGGGATCCCATGGGCTTCGGCCGCCGCCGCCGCGCTGGGCGCGGGCGTCGTCGTCTTCGGCGCGGCCTCCGGCGCAGTCGTGGCGGCCGGTAGCGCCTTCGCCGGCTCGGCCTTGGGCTCCTCCGTCTTGGTGTTGCAAGCGGCGAGGCCGAGCGAGAGCGCGAGAGTCAGGGGCAAGCTGGAGAAGAGGCGGTGACAGAACCGGATACGCATGGCGGGCGGAGCATAGTCCGATTTCGAGCGCGGTTCGTAGTGACTTGCGGCGCCCCGCAGCTTGCGCTTTTACTGCGCCGTCATGGCGACTTTTATGCGGCTTTTATTGGCCTGCGCCCTCGGCTCGGCCCTGGCGCTCGCGGCGGGCTGTAAGCGCTCGGCCGGGGACGGCGGCACGCGCGCCGAGGCGAAGCAGCTCTTCGATTCGATCTGCGGCAAATGTCACGGCGCGGATGGGCGCGGCGGCGTGCCGACGGCTGAAGGTCAGCCCCCGCCGCGAGATTTCACCGACCCTGCCTTTCACGCGAGCCGGACCGACGCCGAGCTGAAGAACGTCATCAAGAACGGCAAGGGACCTATGCCGCCGTTCGGCGCGCTGTTCGACGAAACCCAGACCGCCTTGCTCGTCTCCTACATCCGCGATTTCAACCCCAAGAAGTGAGTTATGAAGCTCGTCAAACGTGTCGCTGCCGTCCTCGGAGCCCTGGTCGCCGTCGCGGTACTGCTGGTGGGGGTGAAGTTCTACGCGCTCTCCCCGAACGAACGCCCTCCGCAAGAGGTGAAGGTGCCGAGCTCGCCCGAGGCGATCGAACGAGGCCGCTACCTCGCGAATCACGTCGCCGTGTGCATGGGCTGCCATTCGGAGGTCGACCCAGACCTACCCGGCGAGCCGATTCGTCCGGGCCGCTTGGGCTCGGGCCGTGATTTCGGCGCGGATGCAGGCTTTCCAGGCCACATGCGGGCCCCGAACCTCACCCCCGATCCCGAGACCGGCATCGGCAACTGGACCGATGGGCAGCTATTGCGCGCGATGCGTGAGGGGATCGGTCGCGATGGCCACGTGCTCTTTCCGTTCATGCCTTATCCGACCTACGCCAAGCTGCTCAGTGACAGCGACGCGCACGCCATCATCGCGTACTTGCGCTCGCTGCCGCCCATCAAGAACGCGGTGGCTAAGACGACGGTGAACTTCCCGGTTTCGATGCTGATCCGCGCGCTGCCCGAGCCCGTCACCACGCCCGCTGCCGCCGCGCCGACGGATCCGCTCGGGCGAGGTAAGTGGCTGCTCAGCATGGGCAACTGTCACGACTGTCACGACGCCTTCAACGCGCAACATCAGCCTCTCCCTGGTCGGGAGCTGTCGGGGGGCTTCGAGTTCGCGTCGCCCAGCGGCAAGGGCAGCGTGTTCGCCTCCAACATCACGAGCGACAAGGCGACCGGCGTCGGCGCCTACACGGACGAGGATCTGCTGCGCGTCTTCAACGAAGGCACGAACAAGGCCGGCCGCAAGCTCTACGTCATGCCCTGGGCGCACTACGCCGGCATGACCGACGACGACAAGCGCGCGCTCATCGCCGCGCTGCGACAGGTCCCGCCCGTCTCCAACCCGGTGAAGGCGCCCACGCTTGCGCGCTAACGGAGCGCCGGAAACGAGAGCGGTGGCGAGCACGACTCGGCGCGCGTCGCGGCTCGGCCCGGTAGGGCTGGCCGTGTACAACGCGCTGTATTGGCCCTACTTGATCCTGACGTGCGCCGCGCTGTTCGTGCCCGCGCTCGTGCTGTTCCTGCTCACGGCGTGGTGGGATCCCAAGCGGCGCTGGCTACGACGCTACACGACCTATTGGGGCGCGCACTACCTCACGTGGGCGCCCTTCGCTGGGGTGCGCGTCAGCGGGCGTGAGCACCTGAAGGGCGTGACGGGCTGCGTGTACGTCGTCAATCACCAGTCGATGTGCGACATCTTGGCTGTCTATGGCACCTACCTCGACCTGGCGTGGGTCAGCAAAATCGAGAACTTCTACGCGCCCTTCTTGGGCTGGAACATGTGGCTCAACGGCTACGTGGCGCTGCGGCGCGGTCACTTGGGCAGCATCCGGCGCATGCTGCGCAAGAGCGAGCGCATGCTGCGTGGCGGCCAGGCGCTGTGCGTCTTCCCCGAGGGGACGCGCTCTCCAGACGGCCAGCTGATCCCGTTTTACCGCGGCGCGTTCTGGCTGGCAGCGCGCGCGGGCGTGCCGATCGTGCCGCTCGTCATCGATGGCACTCAGGAAGTGATCGCCAAGCACACCGCCCGCATCGTCCCGCTGCAGGTCGACGTGACCATCTTGCCGCCCATCTACGCGGCGGAGGCCGGCGGCGACACGTTCGCCTACCGCGACTTGGTGCGACAGCGCATGGCCGATGAGCTAGCGCGGATGCGCGCGTAGCGGCTCGAGCGGAGGATCAACAGGGAGGCGGGGAAGCGGGGATGGGCGGTTCCCCCTCACCGGCTCCCTGTTTTCTCGAGCTCGCTCTCGGGCGTTCGGCGTCCGCTAGCCGCGCATGGCTTCGATGGGGGAGGTGCCGGCAGCCTTGAGCGCGGGGAGGAAGCCTCCGACGATGCCCATGGTGGTGCCGGCGACCAAGGAGCCGATCAAGATCCCGGGTGTCGCCGCGAACGAGAACGAGATCTCTTGCCAGGTCTGGAAGTTCATCATCGAGACGCGCGTGAATGTGAGCCCGAGCGCTGCCAGCAGGCCCAAGAGCCCTCCCGATACCGCCAGCACGGTCGACTCGAACACGAACGAGAACAAGATCGAGAACTTGGAGAACCCGAGGGCGCGCAGCGTTCCGACCTCGCGCTTCCGCTGGGCCACCGCCGCGAACATCGTGTTCATGGCGCCGAGCGTCGCTCCCGCTGCGCAGAACACGGTGATGATCGCGCCCATGATGCCGATGAACATCGCGGTGCCTTGGGACTGATCTTCATAATACTTCGTCTCGCGTCGCGCCTCCAGCAGCAGCTGCTTGTCGGTCTCGACCGTCGCCTTGAAGGCGTCGAACTTCGCCGGCGAGTCGAGCTTCACCGTGACCGACGAGACCAGACCCTCGCGCCCGAACGAGGAGCGCGCCGTCTCGAGGTTGACCCAAACCTCCGACTCCAGCGACGAGCCGCCGGCTTCGAACACGCCGACTACGGTGACCGGTCGGTTCTTCTTGAGATCGAAATGGTCACCGATGCTCATGCCCTTGTACTTGCCGACCAGGCCCTTGCCGATGACGCACTCGTCGGTGCCGGGCTTGGCGGGCCGACCCTCGATGATGCGGACATCGGGTCTGACCTTGAGCACGTTGTCGTTCACCCCGCGCACCAAGATGTTGGTGACCTGCCCGGGCTCACCGCCCAAGCGATCTTGCGCGATGACGACCACGACCTCGCCGCCGCCGAGCGGCGCGCCCGTCTCGTCCTTCTTCACGCCGGGCGTGGCCAGAATCAGGCTGACCGATTTGCTCTCGATGCTGCTCGCCATTTCTTGGTCGCTGCCCTTGCGGGTCACGATGGCGTTCTCGGGGCGGCCGCCCGCGACCAGCGTCTTGCTGACGCCGGCCGAGAGCATGAACGCGGCCGCCAGCACGAACACCACGAGCGCGATGCCGCCCGCGGTGGCAAACGTCGTGGTCTTGCGGACCATCAGGCTTCGAACGTTGTAGGAGATCGGAATCATACCTGGTGTTCCCTCAGCCGACTCGGCGCAAAGCTTCGACCACTTGCAGGCGTGAGGCCTTGCGGGCGGGCAGAATTGCCGCCACCAGGCCGAGCAGCGTGGCCAGACCAAAAGCGAAAGCAGCGACCGTCGGCTGCACCCTGAACTGGGGGAACATGTTGCCCATGTTCTCCTCGATCACCCGGCCCATCCCGTTATTGACCACCGGGTAGCCCAAGATCACGCCGATCAAGCCGCCGAGCAGGCCGATCACCACTCCTTCTACGAGGATGAACCGCGCGATGTGACTCGGCAAGAAGCCGATCGCGCGCAGCACCCCGTATTCGTTGGTGCGCTCACGCACGCCCATCGCGATCGTGTTGCCGACGATCAGCGCCATGATCAGGGTGATGACGATCGAGACGATGTCGATCGCCTTCAGGACCGCCGAGAACATGCCCAAGAACGACTGATTCAGGGCCGCCTCGCTCATCGTGATCGTCTGCAAGTCTCGGTTCTCGAACTTGGCGTCGACCTCTTTCGAGATGCGACCCGACTGAGAGGCGTCGGCGATGTTGGCGACGATCCAGCCGACCATGTCTTTCTGGCGCGGCGGCAGTGATTCGTTCAAGTAGTTGTAGTGAAACCACAGCGTCGAGCGATCCACGTTGGTGGTCGTCGTCGTGTAGATTCCGCGAACGTTGAAGCTCCAGTCGCCGGGGTAGATGGTGCCCGCGAGCGTGACCTTGTCGCCGATCTTCCAGCCCTTCTTCTTGGCCAGCGCGTCGCCCACGAGCGCGCCCTGGCGATCTTCGTACCAAGCTTGCTTCTCGGCGTCGCTGGTCTGGATCTCGCTGTACACGTCGAGCAGCGACTTGGGGTCGGTGGCGATGGTGGCGAAGAAATCCTGCTCGTTCTTGGGATCCTTCGCGCCGAACCAGTTAGCCCAGGCGACGGCTTTGACGCCCGGGACGGTCGCGATCTCGTCGGCGTAGCGCTTGGGCAGCTGCATGATGAAGCTGACCTTGTGGCGCGAGGCGATGCGGTCCTTCTTGGAGAACTCGGAGGCCGACGTCCACGACCACACCACGGTGCGAAGCAAGATGAAGAACAGGGTCGCGATCGCGACCACCGCGACCGTCAGCGTCGTTCGCAGCTTGTTGCGCTTGATGTTGCGCGCAGCAATGCCGGCGAGCGTCATAGCGCGAGGGCTCCCTTGTTCAGGTGGTGGCAGATGCTGGCGCGCGCCGCCGCGTCCGGATCGTGGGTCACCATGACGATCGTCTTGCCGAACTCGGTGTTGAGCTTACCGAGCAGGTTCAAGATGTCGTTGGCGCTGTCGCGATCCAGATCGCCGGTCGGCTCGTCGGCGACGATGATCTTCGGATCAGTCACGATGGCGCGGGCGATGGTGACGCGCTGCTCCTGGCCGCCAGACAGCTGGCGCGGGTAGTGGCCCATGCGGCCCTCGAGGCCGACCACTTTGAGCGCCGTCTCCGCGCGCTTGCGGCGCTCGCTCGCGGGCAGCTTGGCGAGCAATAGCGGCAGCTCGACGTTCTCCACGGCCGTGAGCACCGGCATCAAGTTGTACGTCTGAAAGACGAAGCCGATGTTCGCGGCGCGGAAGCCAGCCCGGTCGCCCTCGGACATGTTGCTGAGCTCTTGCCCGGCGACCTTGAGCGAGCCCGACGTCGGCACGTCTAGCCCCGCGATCAGGTTGAGCAGCGTGGACTTACCGGAGCCCGATGGCCCCATCAGCGCCTCGAAAGACCCCTCTTTCATGGTGAGATCGAGATCCTTCAGCACGTCGAGGCGCTCTTTGCCGCGCCAGAACGACTTTCCCACTTTGGATAGGGAAATGATGTCGCTCTTGCCGCTCCCGTTGTTCTCGCTCATCCCGCGTTCCTTTCCTTGATCTTCTGCCCGTCCGCTAACCCCGGCGGCGGGTTGTTCACGATCTTGGCGCCGCTCGTGACGCCGCTCTGCACCTCGAAGCCGGTGCCGAAAGCGGGGCCGAGCGTGACGGGGGTCACGCGCACGACGCCGCTCTCCAGGCGATAGACCACCTTCGAGCCGCCGACCTCCGCCAGCGCGCTGCCCGGGATGATGGTTTTCGGAGGCGCCTTCATCGCCTCTTTGTCGAGCTCACCGGTCAGGAAGCTCACGCGCGCTGCCATGTCGGGCAAGACGCCCTCGTTCTCGTCGACGAAAGCGACCTTGACCGTCACCGTCGCCTTGGTGCGGTTCACCTTCGGCGTCACCTCCGTGGCCTTGCCCCGGTAGCGCTTGGACGGGTACGCATCGAGCACGATCTCACAGGGGCTGCCCATCTTCACTTGCGACAGCCGCTGCTCGGGCACGTCGGTCTCGACCATCAGCGTCGAAAAATCCGCGATTTGCACCCCGCCCATGTCGATCGCGACGCCTGCCGGCTGGGGGCCGATGAACTCACCCACCTCGGGCGGCTTGTTGACCACGGTGCCGGAGATCGGCGCTACCACCGTGTAGGCCTCGAGGTTGACGCGCAGCGCGGCCGTCAGGGCATCGGCCGCCTTCGCCTCCGCCTCGGCGGCTTTCACCTGCTCCTTGAGCGAGTTGGCGCGCGCCAGCAGATCGTCCGCCGCGCCTTTCGGGCCGATGCCTTGGGCTGCCAGAGAGCTCGCGCGCTGGGCCTGTTGCTCGACCTCCGCCAAGTTGGCGCGCGCGGTCAGGATGCGCGCGCGCGCCGCTGCCGCTTGGCTCTGGGCCGACGCGATGCTGGCTTGCTGATCGCTCGGGTCGATCTCGAGCAGCACGTCGCCCGCCTTCACTTTGGCGCCCTCGCGGACGCGCTGCACCTTGACCTTGCCCATGACCTTGCTGGCCACCGCCGACACCGATTGAGCCACCACATAGCCGGTGGAGGTGAGCTCTACCGACGCCTGAGCTGGCGACATCGTGATCACCTCGGTGACGTCGACCTCGGTCTTGAACAACGCTCCCTCGACGAGGGGGAGGCCATACTTGTAGCCGGCGCCCAAGGCGCCGAGCAGGATGGCGACCGTCACCACCGTTCCCCATGGGCTTTTGCCCTTGGGGCGCGGGGAGCTCCGGTCGATCTTGAGGGAGGCGAGGTCGGACGAAAGCTGATCGGACATCTGCGCGGGGGTCCAGCTACCACAGCTCCAGAGAGGCGTCGCCGCGGCGAGCAGCGCTCCCCGCTGACGTGAAACTGGCTGAAATACCGAGGCGGCGCCCTCACCTAGGTCTCGGGTGTCAGAGCGACAAGGGATTATCGAGAGGAGCCTCAAGAAATGATCCGGCGGGCATGGCCGGTTGGCCGAGGGCATCCGTCAGTTCGCGGATGTGGTATTCGAAAGCCGGGCTCGCTTTCCCCGCCGATGGGCCGGTCGCCCAACACCTCGATATTCGGACGAATTCAGAGCGATGCGTAACCCGCTCAACCTCCGCAATCGACCGTTCGACACGAGCTACGTCGCGACGTACGTCGACAATCCGTTTGCGAGCGAGAACCCGTTCCGACGACGCGTGCGTCGGGCGGAGCAGCCGCTGCCGACGTTCGAAGACGCGCGGGCCCACACGTTGCCGGTGCCGCGTTGGGCGGGGCACGACGCGGCCATCGCTTGCTACTGGCGATGCTGGGAGATCGCCTTTCAGAACTTTCGCCGCGCGACCGCCGAGAACGGCTTCTTGTCGGATTTCGCCTCCACCATGTTCAACGACTGCTTGTACATGTGGGACTCGGTGTTCATCAGCTTGTTCGGTCGCTACGGTGATCGCGCGTTCAAGTTTCAACACACGCTCGACAACTTCTACGGCAAACAACACCCCGACGGCGGCATCTGCCGCCAGTTTCGCGAGGGTAACGGCACGGAGTGCTACAGCCGCTTCGATCCGGCCGGCAGCGGCCCCAACGTGCTCGGCCTGAGCGAATACGAGTACTACCTGCAGTTCGGGGACCGCGAGCGGGTGAGCCACGTTTTCCCCGCGCTCGTCGCCTACGGGCACTGGAACCGCAAATACCGCACTTGGCCGAACGGCAGCTATTGGGGCACGGCTCTGTCGAGTGGCATGGACAATCAGCCGCGCATCCCTGCCGGCGCGCAGGCGCAGATCGATCACGCCCACCGCACGTGGGTCGACGCCACCGTGCAGGCGGTGCTGGCGAACCGCGTCGTGCTCGCCTTCGCGGAGATCTTGGGGCGGCGCGACGAAGTGCAAGACTTCGCCGAAGAGAACGCGCAGCTCATTACGTGGATCAACCAGGAGCTGTGGGACGACACCACCGGCTTCTTTCACGACCTGCGCCGCGATCAGTCCCGGCTCACCGAGGTCAAGACGATCGGCGCATACTGGGCTCTGCTCGCGGACGTCGTCCCCGCCGCGCGCTTGCCGCGCTTCGTGGCGCACCTCGAGCAAGAGAGCGAGTTCAAGCGGCTGCATCGCATTCCGAGCCTTTCGGCGGACACGCCCGGCTACGACGGCGACGGCGCGCTGTGGCTGGGCGGCGTGTGGGCCCCCACCAATTACATGGTGCTACGCGGCTTGAGCGAGCGCGGCTTCGAAGATTTGGCCCAGCAAATCGCGGAAAATCACTATTTCAACGTGATCGAGTCGTTCGAGACCACGGGCGCGGTCTGGGAGCATCACGCGCCCGACAAGCCGAGCGAGGGGCGCGGTCGCAGCAATTTCGTGGGCTGGACCGGCATCACACCCATCGCGGTGCTCTTCGAGTACCTGTTCGGCCTGCGCTACGACTCACGCGAGAACCGCTTGACTTGGAAGGTCGGCCGCACGGAGGCGCACGGCGTCGAGCGCTACCCGTTCGGGGCCGACGGCGTCGTGGATCTAGCGGTCGAGGCGCGCGCCGACGCGAGCGAGCGCCCGCGCGTCGCCATCACCGCCAATCGCCCGTTGACGGTGGAGCTCACCTGGCCCGGCGGCAGCGAGCAGCTCAGCGTAGGGCCGGGCGCGTGACGTCCCTCGTCATGATCGACGGTCGGCCGATGGCGCCCGAGGTCGCCACGGTCAGCGTCTTCGATCGTGGCTTTCTCTATGGCGATTCGGTGTTCGAAACCCTCCGCACCTACGGCGGGCGAGCCTTCGCGCTCGAGCGCCACCTCGCGCGGCTCGCCGCGAGCGCGTCGCGCGTGCACATCGAGCTGCCGGTGAGCGTCCAGCAGCTCGGGCGCGAGGTGCAGTCGGCGATCGTCGGGGCGGGCAACGCCGAGTCGTACGTGCGGCTGACGATCACGCGCGGGGTGGGCGAGTCGCTCGGCTTGGATCCGGGGCTGGCGCGGCACGCGCTGCGCGTCGTGATGGTGATGCCGCTCGCGAGCCCCGCGCCCGAGCAGTACGAGCGCGGCATTTCGACCATCAGCTATCGCGGTGAGCGAGCCACGGAGCGCACCTCGGCGCAGGGGGCGAAGGTCGGAAATTACCTGATGGCGGTGCTGGCGAGCCGCGAGGCCAAGCGCGCAGGCGCGGGCGAAGCGTTGATAGTCGATGATCGCGGGCAGGTCGCCGAAGGCGCGACCTCGAACGTGTTCGCGGTGCTCGACGGCGGCGCGCTCGTCACTCCCCCCGAGAGCGACGGCATCTTGCCCGGGATCACGCGCGAGACAGTGCTCGAGGTAGCGGGCGCGCTCGGCATCACGGTCGCTTTCAGCAGCCTACCGCTCGAGGCGTTGAAGCGGGCGCGCGAGGTGTTCGTCTCGTCGAGCATCCGCGAGCTGATGCCGGTCGTGCGCGTCGACGACGCCGTGATCGGCTCCGGCGCGCCGGGTCCGACGACGCAGCGCTTGCTGGCCGCGTTTCGAGACCGGTGCGCTCGCTCCGTGAGCTGAGGTCAGGCCACTGGCGCTTCCGGGCGGGGCGGCACCGGGATGCGAAGGCGGCCCTGGTTCTGCATGGCCAGCACGCTGACTGCCTTCTCGAAATAGCCGCGCAAGAACGGGATTTCCCGGGGCGGGTTGGTGATCAAGCCCGCCTCGGCCGCCACCTTGGCCAGCGCGGCGAGCTCGAGCGCCTTTTCTTCGCCCTCACGCGAGAGCGCGCTGAGCGCGGCATCTTTCAGCGCCACGACCAGGCGCGCGCGGCGCTCGGGCGTGAAGTAGCGATCGGTGGCGGCGGCGATCTGCTCGGTGATGGCCACTCGCAGCGCCTCCGGAGGAGGCTCTTGCGCCGAGTCGTGGCCGCCCTCGGCCAAGGCCTTGCCCACGTGCACGAACAGCTCGTCGACGGCGGCCTTGTCGGGGAACCAGCCTTGCAGCTCGGGCAGGTTGTGTAGCGCGGCGGACGCCTTCACCATTTCGGCGGCGTCTTCCAGAGACAGCTCCAGGCCCTCGGCGTCGAACGGATGCGCGACCGCCTCCGCCGGCACGGGGCTGAGCAGCGGCTCCGCGCGCGCGAAGCCGAGCGGCTCCGGCACCTGGTTTTGTGCGTGACGCGCGCGCGCGTCCGCGATTCGGCGTCGAGCCCACTCTACGGGCACCGACACGGCCTTGTAGCGCGCGCCGGGCAGGGCCTTCGCCAGCGCGTCTTTGAGCTGAGATTGGCTGAGCTCGCCGACGTCCACGCGGTGCACGCCGAGGTCGTCGTTCAAGTACACGAAGGCGACCTTGCCGCGCGACGTGAGGCTGCGCGTGGTGATGGCGATCAGCACGTTGCCTTGGCTGTCGGGCGCGAGCAGGAACGCTTCCGTCTGCTCCGCGGGCTTCTCACCGCTCAGTTGGCTGGTGCGCCCGGCCTCCGGCAGGGAGACGCCGCGCGACTTGAGCACGTTCACGCCGCGGCGCGCGGCCTTACGGGCGGCGCCTTCGCCGCGGTCGGCGACGACCGCTACCGCGGCGGCGTTGCCGGATTTCACCCAAGCCTCGACCAGCTTGGACGCTCGGTCGCCCACTTGGGCGAGGCTGGCGAGCGCGTCGGCGGCGCTGGCGCCGAGCAGCTTGGCGTCGAAATCAGAGGCGGCGGGTGCGTTCATGTTCGGTTCCTGAGAAGATCGGTTGGGGCCGCCGGCGGCCTGTCCGTCACGGCAGCGAGCGCAGCTTTTAGCGCGACTTCGAGGCCGAGCAGAGGCAAATCAACGCGAATCGAGGCTGCGCCGGCCTTCGATGGCGCGGCCGAGCGTGATTTGGTCCGCGAACTCGAGGTCACCGCCGTGGGGGACGCCGCTGGCGATGCGGCTGACCAGCACCCCGCGGTTCGTGAGCTCGCGCGCCAAGAGCAGCGCCGTCGCTTCGCCGTCGACCGAAGGTGGCGTGGCGACGATGACCTCCCTCACACCATCGCTCGACAGCCGCTCGAAGAGCTGCGGCAACGGCAGCTCGTCGGGGCCGATGCCGTCGAGCGGTGAGAGCAAGCGACCGAGCACGAAGTAGCGGCCGCGCATGGCGCCGCTGCGCTCGATCGCTAGCAAATCTTGCACTTTCGCGACGATGCACAAGAGCGAGCCATCGCGGCGCTTGTCGCGGCACACCAGGCACTCCGCTGCGCCCCGCTCGTCGACCTCCGCGATGTTTCCGCAGCGCTGGCAGCTCTTCACGCGCGCCCCCAGCTCGACCAGCGCTTGCCCGAGCGCGGCGGCCGTCCCCGAGCGCTCGGCGACGAGATGAAGCGCGAAACGCTGCGCGGTTTTTTCGCCGACGCCGGGCAGCCGTGCCAAGAGCTCGATCATTCGCAGGAGAGGGTCGGGCAGCATGTCAGGCGGGGCCTCCGAGCTTCAGCTCTTTGAGCTTCGCGCCCAATACTTCCACGGCTTCGGCGATGCGCTCGTGCTTTTGCGCGGTCGCGTAGGCTTGTCGCGTGCGCTCGGCGCGCTCCTGGCTATCGGCCGTCGCCAGGGTCTTTCGGCCTCGCGCGCGCTCACACTCGAACTCGAAGCTCACCGAGACCGTCTTGCCGAAATGCTTCTCCGCCGCGCGGGCCAGCGCCGCCACGCTGTCTTTGTCGCTCGCCACCAGCAGCGCGTCGGGAGGCCAGCCGATCACGACGCCCTCGGCCGTAGCGCTGAGCGGAACGGCGTGCCCCAGCATGGCGGCCAGATCGGGCCGCTCCGCTTCGAGCAGGCTCAGGATTTGGGCGTAGGTGCGATCGAGCTCCTCGACACTTTGACTCGGCGCTACGGGCGGCGGCTCCGGCGCGAGACGGGACCGCTCGGCCGCGGGCGCAGGTACCGCGACCGGGCGTGGTCGAGCTACCTCCGGCGCGCGCGGCGCGGGCAGACCTACTGGAGGCTCTCCGCCGCGATCATCGCTCGGGGGCTTGCTGGGCGAAGCGCTGCGCTGCTCGCGTGGCCGGCCCGCGTAGCCTTGCTCCCCGGCCACGTTGTCGTGCGGCGGGCGCTGGGCGGCGGGCGGTCGCGGCTGCTGCTGGCCCGGCTGCGGAGAGCCGCCCAAGCGACGCTCGAGCGCCGCGAGGCGATTCACCCAATCATCGATGGGGAGCAGGGGCGGTCGGCGCGCCAACCGCACCAGCAACATCTCGAGGGCCATGCGCGGCCGCTCGTTCTTCACGACCTCGTCGAAGCCCTGTGAAAAGCCGTGATAAAGGCGGCTCAGGTCGTCCGCGTCGGCGCCGCTCGCGAGCCTCTGCACGTCACGGGCCTCTTCATCGGGCAAGTCGAGCAGCTCGCTCGGCTCCTTGACCACCCGCGCGACGACCAAGTTGCGCAAGAGCGCGAGCAGGTCGCGCGCGACGTGAGCGATGTCGTAGCCCTGGTTGGCCAGATCGGAGACGATGGTCAGCGCGCGCGCGGCGTCGCCGCCCGTGAGCGCGGATGCCAGCTCGTAGAGCACGCTGTGGCTGGCGACGCCCAGCACGCGCGCCACGTCGGCGCCGACCAGCTTGCTCCCGCCCCAGGCGATCACCTGATCGAGCACGCTCATCGCGTCACGCATGCTGCCCGCGGCCTCGCGCGCGACGATCGACACGGCCGCGTCGTCGGCCTCGATTTGCTCCGCCGTCAGCACCTCGCGCAGGCGCCCCGCCATCGTCTGCGAGGCGATCAACTTGAAGTCGAAGCGCTGCACGCGGCTCAAGATCGTGACCGGCACCTTGTGCACCTCGGTCGTGGCGAAGATGAACTTGACGTGGGCCGGTGGCTCTTCGAGCGTCTTCAAGAACGCGTTCCACGCGTTCTGAGACAGCATGTGGACCTCGTCCACGATGAAAATCTTGTAGCGATCGCGGGCGGGGCGGTACGGGAGCGAGTCCTGGAGCTTCCGCACCTCGTCGACGCCGTTGTAGCTGGCGCCGTCGATCTCGCGCACGTCCATGTCCGTGCCTTGTGCGATTTCGAGGCAAGCCGGGCAGCTCAGGCACGGCGTGATGGTAGGGCCGTAGCTGGCGCCGTGCTTCGGATCATCGGCCGGACCCATGCAGTTCAGCGCCTTGGCCAGGATGCGGGCGCTGGTGGTTTTGCCGACCCCGCGTACGCCCGTGAACAAGAAGGCGTGCGCTACGCGGCCGGTGGCGATGGCGTTGGCCAGCGTCTTGGACACGTGGTCTTGCCCCACCAAGTCTTCGAAGCGCTGCGGGCGCCACTTGCGGGCCAAGACCAGGTAGCTCATGGGTCCGCCTGACGTAGCAGAAACCGGTCGGGGCAGGTAGAGCCGCCCCGGCCGCCCCGCCGTTGGCGTATGGTAGGGCAGTGCAAGCGTTACGCTTCTGGCTCGCGACACTCGGACTCGCGGCGTGCAGCGCCGAGCCGCCTCCTCAGGTCATGGCTCCGCGCGCACCCACCAGCGCGAGCGTGCGACTGCCGAGCGCTCCCGCCAGCGCCGCGCGGGTGAGCGCCTGCCGAGCGCGTCCGAGCACGGTCTACGGCGACGAGGTCGTGACGTTCGAGCTCGAGGGTCCGGCGGCGGAGTCGACGGCGGCGGTCGAAGTGCGCGACGAGGCGGGCAAGGTCGTCGCTCGTGATGCCGTGAAGGTGCCCGGAACCTGGGCGGCGCGAGAGCTGGGTAGCGGGGACTTTTCGCTGCACGTCGTCGCGTCCAACGTCACCTGCATCGTCACCGTGAATCGCGAGCTTTCGCGTGCTCGCCCGAGCCCTCGCTGATGGCCGACTACCTCTCGGGCCTGCTCACGGCTTGGGCCGCCGCCCAGCTCGCCTTGTCGGTGTTCTTCATGCTCGCGTACTTTCTCGGCCGGCGCGAGCTCGAGTACTTCATCTTCAGCTTGCTGTGCCTCGCCCTCGCCGTGGGCAGCGCAGGCGTCGCGGGAGAGTACGGGGCGCAGGGCGTACCTACCCGCCTTTTCGCCGAGCACGTGACCCACGCGGGCATGATCTTCGCGGCGGCGCTGAACCTGCATTTTGCCCTCTGCTTCGCGCGCGTCCTGACCGATCAGCGGCGTGCAGGCTGGATTTACGCCGTCGCCGCCGTGTATGCGGCGCTACTCGTCAGCGGTCTGTGGTGGAAGCCCGGGCCCCCTCAGCTCGAGCACGCCTTCTTGTTCGGCAAAGAGATCGCGCGCTTGAGCCAAGAGGCGACCTGGCTCGGCAAGAGCTTCTACGTCGTCGCCTCTGCCGAGACGGCGCTGGCGGCGGCGGTGCTGGTGTCGGCCTATCGCTCGGGGCAGCGCGAGGTCGGCTCGGCCATCCTCGGTATCTTGTGCATCTTGCCCGCCGTTGGTAACGACGGCGCGCTGGCGTTCGGTTTCATCGACAACGCCATCCCGCTGTTGCCGCACGCATTTCTGCTGTACGCGTTCGGAGTAGCGGGCACCTTGCTGCTGCGTTACCGCGTCGGTCGCGACGAGCTGGAGCAGGCCGAGCGCAGCTTGCAAGAGAAGAGCGAAGAGCTCCGCCACTCGTACGCCGAGCTGCGCTTGGTGCAAAACGAGCTAGTCACGAAGAAGCAGCTCGCCGCCGTGGGTGAGCTCGCGGCGGCCATCGCCCACGAAGTGAGGAATCCGCTCGCCGTGATCGTCAACGCCGTGGCGGGCCTGCGCCGCAGCGCCGTGCGCGACGAAGATCGCACGATGCTGCTCGGCATCGTCGACGAAGAGGCGGCGCGCTTGAACCGGCTCGTCACTGATTTGTTGCGCTTCGCGCGCCCCGTCAGCGTCAAGCGCTCCCCGGTCTCGCTCTTGGAGCTGGCGAATCGCTCGCGCTCGTCGGCCATGCTCGACGGCCACCAGATCGTCGTGAACATGGACGACGACGCGGAGCTCAACACGGTTTGGGTGGATCCGAGCCTGTTTCGCCTGGTCTTCGACAACTTGGTGGAGAACGCCTGTCAGGCGATGAAGACGGGCGGCACGGTGCAGATCGCGGTGCACCGGGGCCAGCTGCGCGGCGACGCGGCGGTGCGCATCGAGATCGCCGATTCGGGCCAAGGCATGGAGCAAGGCGTGCGCGAGCGCGCGCTCGATCCGTTCTTCACGACGCGGCCGAGCGGTACCGGTCTCGGCTTGCCCATCGTGCATCGCATCATCGAAGCTCACGGGGGTGAGATTCATCTCGACAGTGAAGAGGGCCACGGCACCACCGTGACGCTGCTCTTACCGCTCGGGCCGCCGCCGGAGGAGCTGCAGAGCCCGAGCTTGCCAACCGTGCTCGTACGAGAGGAAAAACGTGAGCTTGCGTGAAGAAATCCTGCGCCACGACCGGGCGCACGTCTGGCACCCCTACACCCAAATGTCGGGGTACCTCGCGAGCGAGCCGCTCGTCTTGTCCGGCGCGCGCGGCTCGCGCTTCTACGACGTCGACGGTCGCTCGTACATCGACGCGAACGCTTCGTGGTGGTGCTCGACGCTCGGGCACCAGCACCCGCGCCTCGTGAGAGCGCTCGTCGAGCAAGCCGAAAAGCTGTGTCACGTGCCCCTGGCCGGCGTGGCGCACGAGGCCGCGGCGCTGGTCGCGGCCGAGCTCTGCGCCATCGCCCCCGCAGGGCTCTCGAAGGTCTTCTTCAGCGACGATGGGTCGACCGCGGTCGAGGTGGCGCTCAAGCTCGCCCTGCAATATTGGGCACAAAACGGCCGCCCCCAGCGCCGCCGCTTCTTGACGCTCGACGGCGCCTACCACGGCGACACCTTGGGCGCCGCCTCCGTCGGCGGCATGGAAGTGTTTCGGCGCGCCTATGGCGGCGTCTTGCTCGAGTGCCTGAGCGTGCCCCCCGGCGCGGGGGGCTATCAGCAGGCGTTCGACGTGCTGGCGAAGCTACTCGCCGCTCACGCCGACGAGCTCGCGGCTGTCATCGTCGAGCCGATGGTGCAGGGCGCCAACGGGATGCGCATCTACGCGCCCGAGTTCTTGAGCGAGCTCCGCCAGATCACACGCCAGCACGACGTGTTCTTGATCTGCGACGAGGTGTTCACCGGCTACGGGCGCACCGGACCATTCTGGGCGAGCGAGCACGCGCGCGTGGCCCCCGATCTCTTGTGCACGGCCAAGGGATTCACGGCCGGCATGCTGCCGATGTCTGCCACGCTCGCTTCTCAGCGCATCTTCGACGGTTTTCTCGGAGAGCCTGAGCGCACGTTCTTCTACGGCCACACGTTCTGTGGCCACCCGCTGGGGGCCGCGCTCGCGCGCGAAGTGCTGCGCGTCTTTCGCGACGAAGACGTGCTCGGCCAGGCGCGAATCAAAGCCGCCCGCATCGAGGCCGCGTTCGCGCGCTTCGCGGCGCTGCCCGACGTCGTGGAGACGCGCAGCCTCGGCATGATCGGCGCCCTCGACTTGGCGGGCTCCAAGCACTACCTCGAGTCTCGCGGCAAGCGCGTCTGCGCCGAAGCGCTGCGCCGGGGCGCCTACCTGCGTCCTCTCGGCAACACCATTTACATCACGCCATCGCTCAACATCCCCGACGCGGACCTCGAGGAGCTGCTCGGCATCGTAGAAGAGTCCGTGCGGGTCGCTTGACGTGAGCTCGCGGCGTGGCGCGCCAGCCGCTCAGCGTCGCGCCCTTGGACGCGTGCGCTTTGCCGGCTGCTTGTCTCGCCCAGCGCCTAGCACTACCTTGGGCGCTTCAGCATGGCTCAGCGAAAGCGTTACTTGTTCGTGTGCGTCAACCGTCGTCCCGACGGTACTCCCAAAGGTTCTTGCGCTGCTCGCGGCGCGGAAGCCCTGCACGCCGAGCTCAAGCAGCTGCTGAAGGCGCGTGGGCTCGCCGAAACCGAAGTTCGCGCCTGCACCGCGAGCTGCCTCGATACGTGCTGGGTAGGCCCCGTCATCGCCGTGGAGCCCGACAACTATTTCTACGGCCGCGTCACCTCCGCAGACTTGCCGCAGATCGTCGACGCCTTCGAGAAGAACGAGCGCGTGGAGCGGCTCGTTCTTCAACCGAGCGACTACATCGAGCCGAAAGAGCTCAAGAAGCAGAGCTGAGCCAGCCCCCCCGCTGTCCGCTCACGTCGGCGCGCCGCTCCGATCAGGTCGGAGCGGACCAGAGGCCCGAGATGGGCGCCGCGTTCCGGTTGAACTGGTTGAAGCGCTCGTTCATGAGCTTGGCCTGCGCATCGCCCGACTTCATCAGCGCCTGGGCGCAGGTGAGGAACAGGTCCACCTGCGGTCGTTGCTGCGAGAAGTTCTGGAACGTGCCGTGCTTCAGCCCGAGCTTGTTGCCGCCGAAGAGGAACGCCGGCTTGGGGCCGCGCGCGTGGTTCGACTGAGCGACCTCGGTGACGTAGGGGACGACGGTGGTGTCGAGCAACGTGCCGCCGTACACGTCCTTCGACGTCTTCAGCTTCACGAGCATCTCGGCCAGGCGCGTGTTGTACCAAGCCTGAACGGCCGCCAGGAACTCGTAGGCGTTTTTGTCGTCGCCCGACAGCCCCGAAGGGTCGCTGTTGGCGGCGCTGCCCAAGAACGCGGGTCGGTGGCTGACCGGATGGTGCATCGCGATGCGGTTCGGATCGCTGGGCCACATGCCCTTGAAGGAAACGTGGTTCGTTCCCGGCGAGAACTGGAAGGTGGCGACGCGGAGGATGTCGCACTGGAAGGCGCCGATCAGCACCGCCAAGTGCGCTTCGGCGACGGCCTTGTGTGTCGGCGAATCGTCCGTGTTCACGTTGTCTTGATAGGCGGCGTTGCCCTTCTTGCCAGTGAGGTTGTCGGCCGGCTTCATCGGGATGAACTCGGCCGCGTTCGTAGAACCGCCTCCGCCCATCTCGATTTGAGAGGCGAGCTGCTGCTCCACTTTGCGGATGGCCTCGGCGTGAAGGTCGATCTTCGGTGCTTCGGCGCCGGGGGCGAGCTTCTTCATCTCGGCCAGCTCGCTGAGGCTGAAGTCGAGCACGCTCTTGCGCATCTTGAGCGCCTTGAGGGCCGCGGCCTGATTGCCGGGGGTCGCGCCGCCGGGCATGAACGAGGAGAACAGGCTCGCGTACAGCTGCGACGGGCTCAGCTGGGGGAGTAGCGGCGTGTACTCTTGGATGTTGCCGCCGTTGGCCGAGGCGATCGAGCGAGTGGTGTAGCTGTACGAGAGGCACTGCGTGGACGTCTCGTTCGAGTCGACGCGCGCGTCGCAGATCGCGTTGGCGTAGCCAGTGCCCATGCGCTGCAGCTCGGGCACGTTCTTCAGGAACACCTGGTCGAACGAGGGACCGCCGGCCACGCCGTCGTCCTTCTCGCCGCCATTTTGACGAGTGCCGGCGGCGCTGCAGCCGGTGGTGGTGAAGGGCGTACCCGCCTCATGACCGCCGCCGGACGGGCAAGTCAGGTGGTTGTCCGTGAAGCCGTAGAACACGGTCATGTCGTTGCGAAGGCCAGCGTCTTCGAACGGCTGGATGATGGGCGAGGCGATGTAGGTCGAGCCGGAGCCGGTCGGGAGGAAGCGCACGCGCAGCGTGCCCACCGGGAAGTGAGTCAAGAAGAAGCGAGGCGGAGACGTGGCGCCTTGAGCCATGGCCTCCATGTTTTGGAGCATGACCTTGAGCCCGACCGCACCGCCGACGGCGGCGAGAAAGGAGCGGCGAGCGAACCGATACGACCTCATTGAGCAACTCCCTTGGAACGGCTACCGAACGCGGACGAGATAGCGACCGACTTGACGAGCGACGAGAAGGTGCCGTCCGTTTCACTGAAAATCTGCGCGACGCGCGCGACGGCACAGCTGTCGACGGTGGCGGCGCCCGCGCTCACGTCGGCCAGCGCGTAGTTGACCAGGTTCTGGCCCATGCACTGCTTGAAGACACCGGACTCGGCCAGCTTCTGCCCGACCTCCACGATGTCCTTTGCGGCGCCTCCGCCGACCTGCTCGGGCAAGATGACCGTGGGATCGATCGGCCGACCCGCGTGATCCTTGTCGCGGTACCGCCCGAGCACGTCGAACGTATCCAGCGCGAGGCCGTACGCGTCGAAGGTGAGGTGGCAGCCGTTGCAAGGCGACGTGGTGCCGCGAATGTCCGCGAGCTCTCGCTGCGAGGCGTTGGCGTTGACCATCGTCACCATCTCGATGGCGTCGGTAATGCTCTCGGGCGGCGGCGGCGTCTCCGTGCAGAGAAACGCGTTCTTGATCAACAGACCACGTCCGACGACTGACGTCTCATCGGGGCGCGAACGATTGGCCAGGAAGCCGGCCTGGGTGAGCAAGCCGGTGCGGTTGGCAGGGAGCTCGATCTGAGCGAAGCCCTCGGCGTCCACCGTCGCTCCTGGCGGCGGGAAGGCCGCGATGCCGTAGACGGGCGCGAGCGTCGCGTTCACGTAACCCTTGCGGGATGTGAGGAGGTCGTTGAGCTTCCCACCCCAGAGCGATGCCGACAGGAACAGCTCCGCCTCGCGGAACATCGAGCGGCGCATGTCGCCCGTGAACGCGTCGTCTTGAATGATTTGGTTCTCGAGGTTGGGGTACGAGAGGTAGGAGATCATCGCCCCTTGCAGGTTCTCCTTCGCTGCTTGGGTTAGCAGCAAGCGATCGACCTGGGCCCCGATCTCGCTCGCGGAGGTCAACTGGTTCTGGGCCGCGGCGTCGAGCAGCGTTTGGTCCGGCGTGTTGTCGGTCAGGAAGTACGACAGCATGCTCGCGATCTCGTAGGAGGTGAGCGCGCCGTCCACCTGCCAATCGCTGCCGAACTCGGTGCGGTAGAGGAACTGCGGCGTCTGAAACAGAGCGTAGACGCTGTACTGCACGGCTTCATTGACCGTCGCGGTGGCGTCGGCGCGAAGCGCGGTCGTGTAGAGCGTGTCGAGGCGCATCTGCTCCGCGGAGGTGAGCGGTCGGCGGTAGGCCTTCTGCGCCAGGCCGGTCAGGTACTGTTTGGCGCAGTCGTCCGTCGGCGTCGCACCGCACTTGGTGACGGCGTCGAAGTTGGCGAGCACGTACTGTCCAGCGGCGTCGGCGATACGATCGACGGTGCCCCAGCTCTGATCGGTCAGCGAGTTACCCTCGCGCGGGCTCTGCAGCGGCGGAAAGGCGCGATGGCCGGCGTCCACCAGCTCGAAGTCAGCGATGACCTTGGTCCCGAACGCGGCGTCCACCAGCGCGCCGAGGGAGTTGGCGATCTGGTTGAACGACAAGCGGACGATGCGCTTGCTCGCGGACGTCTCCGGCCCTGTGCAATTTTCCAGTGGCGGTAGCGGCGTCCCATCGACCCCGACGGGGGGCCCACCGGCCATACCGGATGACCCGGCGGTTCCAGGACCGGGGCCCGGGCCCGGCATGGCGTTCGGATCCGCGACGCTACCGGTGCACCCCACGAGGAGGGCTAGGCCGGTGAGGGCGCCGAGGGCAAAGGGCGAGCGATGACAAGACGATTGTTGGAGGCGCATGCTGTCTCCCGAGGAGGCAACTGGGGGTGAGCGTTGCGCGGCGCAAGTGCCGCAAGCGCTCTCAACCAATAGCTACTCGTTACGATTAGGAAGTGCCGCGCCGAGCCCAACTTCATCCAAAAAAATCAGTGATCTCCGGAGGTATCCAGTGCGGGCGCCTAGATGCAGCGCCGCTGCAGATTGCCCGCTCTCCGCTCACTGTGCGCTGTTTCTTAGCGATACGATTTTTCAGAGTCTTCGCCTCACACGCGATGAATCCAACGCGGACGGCATCGCGAGTCACGCCGCGCGGGTCTGCTCCGGCGACGGCGCGCCGCGACGCCCCGCAGCGCTCGCCGTCGGTGCGGCCGCGCCTACATTCGCGGCGACTCGCGGCTCCCCGCCCACAGCAGGCCGGCGGATGCCTCAACCAGTTTCGCCGTCTCGCCGCTTCCCGCGCTACGCGCCGCCGGAGCGCTAAAGACCACACTGACGTGTCGACCCAACACGTTCACTGGTGCCACCGCTGCTAGCGCCAGCCCCCACCGCGCCAGCGCTGTACCAGCGGCGCGGGAGCCGGCGGGCACCTCCCCCCGTGGTCGGGACCGTGCTGGTGTCGGGCCAGCGTCCGGCCTTACGCTGCACTCGGTTAGCTCTCGTGCAGGAGCACGCGGGTCGCCCCCTGCACGAGAAAGCTCGACGGGCCGTACCGCGACCGCGCGAGGCACGGGATGAAGCTCGCCAACCGGTGCGCTCACAGAAGCACGGCTTGCGCGCCAGCGTTCCCGAAGGTGTAAGTGGCGTCACCGACGTCCCAGCTGAAGTTTCCGTTTGCATCGACGAATCGCGACGTTCCTCGCGAGGTTCCGATCAACCGGCCATTGGGGTTGGCGAACGGCACATCGTTGGGAGCTCCGAACGTCGTGCACGAGTCCACCCCGCAACCGTCCCAAACCCTGTTGCCGTTCGTGTCCCGAATCCATTCGCCCGTTGAGGAGCGGAAGACCATCAGGCGAGAGCTGCTGAAACTGTTCGCATTGGGCACTGCGATGTCTCCTTTCTGCCCCCAGACGAACGGTCCTTCGCCCGCGCCGATGACGCCGTTGTCGTTGAAATCGATAAACCACTCGCCGGCGCCGCCAGCGTTCGGTGTGCGGAAGTAGCCAACGACTCCCTTGCACGAGGGGAACTCACCACCATTGGTGACGACGGAGTAGACGAAGGGCTGATCGGTAAAGCCCGCGGCAGCAGACTTTAGGTTGGTGATCTCGCGATCAACTCCGTTGGTCCACACCTTGTCGCCGTTTTGATCGAGAAAGAAACTGCGAGTAAAGGGGCGCCATATGCCGATTTTGCCTCCACCTGTGCCGCATAGAGACACGGGACCATACCCCGACAGCGCGATGTCCCCGCTCCGCCAAAATTCCCGGTCAACAATGTGTCGCCGGCTCCCCACGCACCATCACCACTTGAGTCGATGGCCCATTGATTGGTCCAATTCTGAAATACGGCTAGATCGGCGGCACCCGCCAAGATCGCTTCCGAGTTGCTGGCAACGTCCTCGGTCATGTTCTCTCCGCCGCACGCGGCGGCACCAATTAGCGTGACTGCGAGCGCAACTCGATTCAGGCAATTCATCATTGCGCATCCCTGACGTCAGCGCCGCTGGCGATCCCCTCACGTTGGGCGGAACGGCGGATGGCGCCTTCGACGGTGATATTGCTGAAATAGGCGCAATCACCGACCCCATCTCCGATGCGCAAATGGGGGGGCTCGAACGTTACTTGTTGAACAAGTACGGACTCGTAATGCCGTAGTCGCAGCGTCAATCCGGAAGCGGCGCGAAAAGGTCGTCCAGATCGACTTCGCTGAGCGATGTTGGGGCGTCGGCCAAGCCGAGCAGGGAGGCGGCGAGCTGCGACTTACGTTGCTGGAGGCGGAGCATGCGCTCTTCGACGCTGCCGGCGACGATCAGGTTGTAGACGAAGACGGGGCGCGTCTGGCCGATGCGGTAGGCGCGGTCGGTGGCTTGGTTTTGCGACGCGTGGTTCCACCAGGGGTCGTAGTGGATGACGGTGTCGGCGCTGGTGAGGTTCAAGCCGGTGCCGCCGGCTTTCAGGCTGATCAAGAAGACGTCGATTTCGCGGCGCTCGAAGCGATCGACCTGCTTTTGCCGGTCGGCGGTGGCGCCCGTCAAATCGATGTACGGGATCTGCCGCTCCTTCAGGCCCTCGGCGAGCAGGTCGAGCATGCGCGTAAATTGCGAGAAGACGAGCACGCGGCGCCCTTGGCCGAGCTGCTGAGTGAGCAGCTCGAAGAAGAGCTCGTACTTGGCGGAGCTCTTCACGCGCCGCGCAGAGGGCACGGTCACGAGGCGCGGGTCGCAGCAGACTTGGCGCAGCTTCATCAGCGCGTCCAAAATCGCGATCGTCGAGGCCGTCACGCCCTTCTGGCGGATGACCTTGCGCACGTCGCTGTGCGCGGCCACGCGGATGCTCTCGTACAGCTCGCGCTGATCGTCGCCCAGCTCGATGGCTCGCACCAGCTCCGTCTTCGGCGGCAGATCTTTGGCGACGCTCTCTTTCATGCGCCGCAGAATGAACGGCGTGACGGCGTCGCGCAGGGCTTCCAGCCGTTGCTGGTTGCCGCCGCGCTCGATGGGGATGCGGAAATGAGAGCGGAAGCGCTCGGCGTCGCCGAGAAACCCGGGCATCAAGAAGTCGAACTGCGCCCACAGCTCCTCGAGGTTGTTCTCCACCGGCGTGCCGGAGAGACACATGCGGTGCCGCGCGGAGATCCGCTTTACGGTGCGCGCGTTCAAGCTGCGCGGGTTCTTGATGGCCTGCGCTTCGTCGAGGATGAGTAGGTAAAACGGCTGCGTTTCGAAGTGCTCGATGTCACGCACGAGCAGCGGGTAGGTGGTGAGCACCACATCGGCGTGTGGCACCCCGTGTCGGTGCTGCTCGCGCTTGGGGCCGTGCAGCACGCACAGCTTCAAGTCGGGCGCGAACTTGCCCAGCTCGCGGATCCAGTTGCCGATGAGGCTCGTCGGCATCACGACCAGGCAAGGCCGATCCATCCGGCCCGACTCTTTTTGGCGAACCAGGTGCGCGATGGTCTGCAGCGTCTTGCCGAGACCCATGTCGTCGGCCAGCACGCCGCCCGCTTCATGCTCGATCAGCTGGCCGAGCCAGTTCACGCCCGCCTCTTGATAGGGGCGCAGCGTGGCCTGCAGCCCGCGCGGGAGCTGAATCGGCTTCGGCGCGTGATGCAGCTCACGGGCCTTCTCGACCACGCTGGTGATGCCGGACCAAAGCAGGCGCCCCGAGCCGCCGATGGCTTCATCGAGCTTGGCGACGCTGCTGCCGCGCGAACGCGGGAAGCACAGCGTGCCGTCGTGCAGCTTCTCGCCGCGGTACATCTCGAGCAGCACCTGCATCAACGCCTTGAGGCGCTCGGGCGGCACCGGTAGGTACTTGTTCTTGCCGACCGGCACGACGCGGAAGCGCGCCGGCTGCTTCAGCAAGGCCTCCAGTGTTTCGCCGTCGGAGCAGCCGTCGAGGAGCTCGAGCATGGCCGGCAGCATGTTCACGCGCTTGCCGTCGACTTGAATGCCGAGCTCGAGCGCGAACCAATCGGTGCGCTCTTCATCGGGCTCGACGGAGGCGTACCAGGGCGCTTCCGTCTCGACGACCTGGTAGGGGTAAGCGGGGTCGACCTCGATCTTCCAGCCCAGCTGGCGCAGCTGGGGTAGCGCGTAGGCCGAGAACGAGCAGTACGTGTGCACGTTACCCTCGAGCTGCACGATGTAGTCGGCGTCACTGTCGAGATCGGCGGCTACGTCTTCGAACTGGCCGAGCTCGATGGCCCCGAAGCCTTCGAGCACGCATTGCGCCCGCGCCTCGCCCGCTCGGTCGCGGCCGACCATGGCCATGCCCGCGGGCCGGGCCACGAAAAAGCGGTCGCGGCGATCGGCGGCGCGGATGCGGACGCCCTCGTAGTCGAAGCAGAGGCTGATGACCGGGACGTCTTGCTCTTTGCCGTCCTCGAACGACGAGTCCTCGCCCGAGCTCACCCACATGCGCTCGGCGAACAAGCGCAGACAAGGAGTGAACCGAGCGACCTCGGTGTGCCCTGTCTCTGAAACTGCAGCGGCTCCGTCCAATCTGCCTGCAGTTAGATCAAACCTCGGATCATTTGTCGATCACCTATTTAAGTACCACTATCCGTGCGATCACGAGCACTTATCCGCCACGAGGGATTGGGGTGGGGCAGACCCGCGGCCGCTCTGCGATCCGCGAAAAATCGCGCGATCACGCCTCGACCGCGCTAACGGCGGTGCGAGCTCTTCGCCCAGCCATCACATCGCGATGACGGAGCCCCACTGCGTCGCCTAGCGCTGAGGCACCATCGAATAGGCGAGGGTGGGGCGGGGCTTTGGTAGAGCGTCCCGAAGACGGCTTAGCAGGGATACGGGCGCCCCGCCTCGAAAGGCGGGGCGCTCGTTCGGCGCTGCTGAGGGCCGAGGCTTCGCTCAGGTGCCTTGCGGGAAGACCTTCTGCACGATCTCGCTCAGCTCTTTGACCGTGTCGGCCTTCATGCCGGTGGCGGGGTGCGGCCAGCTGAAGGTGCGCGACACGATCTGATTGCACGAGAAGGAGACGAGCAGATCGTTGGTTTGGCCGCCGACGGCGCCGCCGAACGACAGACCCATTTCTGCGTAGAAGACGTTGGGGGCGCAGCGCGCTTGAGCGTTGTCGAAGTTGTCCTTGTCGCCGAGCAGATCACCGAGGCTCTCTTTCAGATCGGTGTCGATGACCTGCGTCTGCGACAGGATGCGGAAGGTGTGAAAGCGCGGCGTGGTGTCGACCGCGGGCGTGAGCGCGGGAGCACCCGGCAGCGACAGGCCCGGGATCTGCAACCCCGGCGGGATGAGCTGCTGCAGTCCGGCCGCGCCTTGCTGGATCCAGCTCGTGATCTCGGGCGGCAGACCCGGGATGGCGGGGGCGGCGCCTGGCGCTGCGGGCGTGGCGGCCGTAGCCGCGGGCGGCTCGTAGTTCTGCAGACGATAAGCGGTGAGGTTCGACGTCTTCAGCGTATCGAACGGGGCGGCGGGCTTGCCGGCACAACCGACGCTGAGCAGGGCCGCGCCAAAGCAGAAAGCGAGCATTTTCGACATGCCCGGATTGTTAGACCCGCTGGCCCGCGATGTACAGCAGGGCTTTTTGCCGCGGCTTACGGGCGTCGTCGCAGTTGTCAGGCGGAGTTTCTGGCCCTAAATCCGGTTCATGAAGCGCGTGATCGTCAGCGGCGGTACGGGGTACATCGGCAGCCGCCTGGTCGAACGGCTGGTGGCGCGAGGCGACGAGGTGACGGTGCTCACGCGGGGCCAGTCGCGGCCCGGCAACCCGCGAAGGGTGAGCTGGAACCCGTACGAACCGGGCGATTGGGCGCAGGCGTTCGAGGGGGCGGACGCCGTCGTGCACCTCGCGGGCAAGCGCGCCGTTGGCGTGCGCTACACCGAAGCCAACAAGCGAGCTATCTACGACAGCCGCATCGTCACGACGCGCCACGTCGTCCAAGCCATCGAGCGCTGCTCTCGCAAACCGCCGCTGCTCGTCAGCGCCTCCGCCGTTGGCTACTACGGCGATGTACCAGCCAGCCAGCGCGTCGACGAGAGCGCTCCGGCGGGCGACGACTTCTTGGCGAAGCTGTGCGTCGACTGGGAGGCCGAGGCAGAGCGCGCCCGCGCCGCCGGCGTGCGTGTCGTCACTCCACGTATTGGAGTGGTATTAGGGCCGGGTGATGGTCCTCTCGCGCTCATGGCGTTGCCGTTCAAGTTGTTCGTTGGCGGCAAGATCGGCAGCGGCTCGCAAGGTATCTCTTGGATTCATCTCGACGACGCGGTCGAGGTCTTGCTCAGGTGTATCGACGACGAGGCTCTGCCCGCCAAACTGAACGTCTGCGCCCCGGAGCCGGCGAGCAACGAAGAGCTATCTGCCGCCATCGCGCGTACGCTGCATCGGCCGAGCTGGCTCCCCGCGCCCGCGTTCGGAATGAAGGTGCTGTTTGGCGAAGGCGCTCAAACCATCCTGACCGGCCAGTTCGCGATCCCGCGCGTGCTGCAAGCGCAGGGCTTTCCGTTTCGTTACGCTTCCCTAGAGGCCGCGCTCGCTCAGGCCCTGGCGTGAGGGCGTCGGGGCTAGTCGACCGCGAGTAGCGACCAGGTGGCGAGGGCGCTCAGCCCCGCGCCGAGGATGGTGAGGCCGAGCGCGGCGTCGTCCGCGCGCTGAATGCTGACGGCGCGGTCGACCGCGGGCCGCTCTGGTGTTCGCGCGGCGCGCCAGTCTTCGTAGCGGCCTTGATTCCAGCCGTAGATCGCGGCGCCCGCGCCGAATGAAGCGAGGGCTGCTCCGGCGAGGCCATAGCCGACGAAGCGCCGTCGCTCCAAGACTCGAGCGCGCTCCACGCTGGCGTGCGTTGGCTGGAGCGGTACGGAGCAAGCGACGCTCGAAGTGACGCCGGCCGTGACACGGACGTCACGAACCACGGGCTCGAAGCCGGCGCGCGCGAAGCGCAGGCGAACGGACCCCGCGGCGCTGCCCACCGTCTTCGCGAGCGGCGTCTTTCCGATGGGCCTGCCCCCGACCTCGATCTCGATACCGGCGACGCTGCAGGCGATGGCTAGCTGGCCCAGCGGCGTATCGGTCACGGCGGGCGCAACGGGCGCTGGAATGGGCCGCGGAATCGCCACTTCCGTCGACGCCTCGGGCTCGATCCGCACCTCCAGCTCGGTAGGCCCCCCGCGTCCGTAGGCGTAGAGTAGCGCGTGCGAGCCGACAACCGTGGCGACAGGCCGGCTCAGCTCATCGCTCGCCAAGGCTTTGCCGTCGAGCCAGACACGGGCTTCCGCTGGGGACTCGACCTTGAGCACGAGAAAGCCTGTCAACCTACGGCTCTGTCGGATCAGTCGCGTTACCTCGGCGCGGCGCGCTTCGGTGACCTGCTGGCCGCCTTCGGCCAGGAAGCGTTCGAAGCTGGCGATAGCTTCGAGTGGGCGCTCCAGCGCCAGCTGCGCCTGCCCGATGTTGAACAGCACCGCGAAGCGAGGCTCGGCGGCGTAGGCGGCTTCGAACTCTCTCAGCCCTTGCGCGATCTCGCCCCGCCCGACGGCGGAGAGGCCGGCCTCGAAATGCGAGCGCGCGGCGGTGCTGCTGCCGTCAGGCTCGGCTGCGCTGACGGCGGAGCACCACCCCGCAGCGGCGAGACCGAGCAGAAACGCGCGTACGTCAATCACCGTAGGGGTTCACTTGATCGAAGCGGTCGAGCGGGCCAGCGCTGGGCGAGCGCGGCGTGGCGGGCGCGGGTGACGAGCTTCGCTTCGTAGGGGGGCTGCCGCGCTTGACGACGTCAACTAGCGGCGAGGTAGCGGACGACGCGAGCGAGGGCGCCGCCGACGTCACCGCGGCTAGCGCCGGGGAGGGGGCAGCTGATGGCTTGGGGACCGGAGATGCGGCGCCGGCAGACGCCGCTCTTTGCGCAACGCTGCGCGGCGCGACTTGCCAGCCCGCGAGCGCGCCTGCGGAGAAGATGACCAACGCCAAGGTCGCCAAGACCCGAGGCGAGCGGCGCAGCGGGGGAAGCTCTCGACCCGGAGCGCTCTCCGCGTCGTACTCCGCGAGGGTCACATCCGTCTCGCGCTGAGGCGCCATCGCCTCGACCAGGCGCTCGGCCAGCTCGGCTGCGGATGCCGGCCGCCTGTTGGGCGACTTTTCCAAGCACGCTGCGATGACGCGCTCGAGCGGCGCCGGGAGCTCGGTAGCCCCCATCAGCTCGCGTGGCGAAGCGTTGATGATGCGGTACATGGACTCTTGCACGCTGGCCCCGCCGACCAAAGGGCGACCCGTCAGGCACTCGAAGAGGATCGCGCCGAGGGCGTAGATGTCCGCTTCCGGGCCGAGCGCGCTCGAATCGAGCAGCTGCTCCGGCGCCATGTAGCGCACGGTGCCGATGAGCGCCCCGTGCGCGGTGCCGGTGCCCGCGTCCATCCGGGCGACACCGAAGTCCAGAATTTTGCACCAATCTTGACCCGTGCTGCGTCGAGCAATGAACAGGTTCTCCGGCTTTAGATCGCGATGAACGAGGCCCGCGCGGTGCACCTCGCCGAGGCCGCGACAAGCCTCGAGCGCCAGCGCAACGGCGCGCCGCGCCGGGAGCGGGGCCGAGTGCGAGAGGAGCCGGCGCAAGTCCTCGCCCTCGAGCAGCTCCATGACGAGGTAGGGCGTACGATCTTCGAGCTCTCCGCAATCCACGACGCTCACGACATGCTCACAGCGCAGCCGAGCGATGGCCGTGGCTTCACGACGAAAGCGCAGGGCCGCCCGTTCGCAGTCGAGCTCCGCGCGCAGCACTTTGACGGCGAACTTGCGCTGCAATCGCAGGTGCGTGGCTTCGAAGACGTGGCTGCTGGCGCCAGCCCCCACGCAGCGCTCCAGTCGATAGGTTTGCGCGATGACCGTGCCCAGCCGACGTTGGCCGAGCGCTTCCGTTTCGTAGGAGTCGAGCCCCTCTGGCTCCTCCGTGCGCTCGCTCGACGCCGTCACGGCACTTCCCCCGACTTGCGTTCGCCATCGGCTTCGGCGTCGTCCAGCAAACGGTAGATGCGCTGGCGCGATATACCGAGCGCGAGGGCGGCAGCCTTGATGTTGCCGCCGTTGCGGTCGAGCTCGGTCTTCAGGCGGCTGAGGTCGTGCTCGCGCCTGCCTTGCGGTACCATCGAAGGGCGCTGGCCTCGCGTCGTGTCTTCGTTGCGCGCCGCAAGCTCTGACGGCAAATGCTGGCGACGCAGCAGCGGTTCATGTCCGTGAACCGCCAAGAGCTTTCGGGCTAGCAGCTCGAGCTCTCTGACGTTGTCGGGCCAGTCGTGCAAGCACACCGCTTCGATCAGTCGCGGCTCGATCGCCGGTGGCACGCCACCGCAGTGGCGCTCGAGAAACTGCTGGAACAGGGGGGCCACGTCGGCGCGACGCTGCGCCAGCTCCGGCAGCCGAACTTCGATGCCCGTCAGTCGAGCCGCGAGATCTCGTCGCAGCTTGCCCTGCTCGACGAGCTGCCGCAGCGGCACCTGGCTGGCTGCGATGACGCGCACGTTCACCGTAAAGGGCGTCGTCTCGCCGAGCGCCAGCACCTGGCCATCTTCGAGCACCCGCAGCAGCTTGGCTTGGAGCGACAGCGATAGCTCCGGCATTTCGTCGAGGAACAGGCTCCCGCCGTGCGCGCTGCGGAAGTGCCCGATGCTCGAGCGCTCGGCGCCCGTGAAGGCCCCGCGCCGGTAGCCGAACAGCTCCGGCTTCGGCGAGGTGCTCGGGCAAGGCCGCGCAGTTGACGGCTACGAATGGACCGGGCCGGCCGCTGAAGCGGTGCGTCGCGCGGGCGACGCGCTCCTTGCCCGTGCCGGTCGAGCCGACTAGGAGCACGGGCAAGCTGGCGGTCGCCGCTGGTCGAAGGGCGGCGATGGACTCGGCCAGCTCGGGCCCGCCGAACAGGTCGGTGGCGAGCTCACCAAAGAGACCCTCGTGCTCGAAGCGGTCCGCGAACACGCCGACCCATTCACCGACGCGGACGACCGAGCCTGGTGAAACCGGGGCGTGCCCGATGCGTTTCCCGCCGAGCCACGTCCCGTTGGTGCTGTCGAGATCTCGCAGCACGTACAGCGGCCCCTGGCGATAGAGCTCCGCGTGGACCCGCGACACGCCCGCGCCCTGAATCGAGATCGCGTTCGCAGGATCACGCCCAATCTCGAGCCGAGCGCCCTGCAGTGGTTGTCGGCGTCGGGCTGGCCAAACCCAGTCGAGCACCAACCGTCGCGCAGCACCTTCCGCGTGCGACTCCTCGCGCGCCGTGCTCACCTCCGCCGTGGTCATCGCCGACTCAGCCAATTAGCACGGCGATGAGCCCCACAGCTACGAGGCCGTGACTGGGCCAAGCGGCCGAGTCCTCGCCGCGAACCCGGCTAGCGCGCGTCGAGGCGCGCCACGGTGAGCTCGGCTAAAGCCAGCGAGGCCGTCAGACCTGGCGACTCGATGCCGTACAGGTTCACGAGGCCTGGCACGCCGTGATCGGCGGGACCCTGGACGAGAAAGTCGTCGGCGGGCGAGCCAGGCGGAGAGAGCTTGGGCCGAATGCCGGTGTAGCCGGGTATCAAGTCGCCGTCCGGGAGCGCGGGGAAGTAACGGCGGATGGCCGCATAGAAGCCGCTCGCTCGCGTTTCGTCGAAGGCGTAGGTGACGCCGTCGACCCAAGCGACGTCGGGCCCGAAGCGCGCTTGCCCGGCGAGGTCGAGCGTGACGTGCACTCCGAGCCCACCCGGGACGGGCACGGGGTACACCAAATGCGAAAACGGAGCCTTGCCCGCGAGCGTGAAGTAGTGCCCCTTCGCGAAATACTGGCCGGGGATGGTGGCCTCCGGAAGGCCGTCGAGGGAGCGCGCGACGTCTTGGGCCCGCAGGCCCGCGGCGTTGATCGCGGTGACGCAGCGGATCAAGCTCGGCTCGGCGCCGCCGACTCGCAGCTCGATGCCGTTCGCGCCCACGGCGCCCCCGAGGACTGGACTGTCGAGCACGACTTGAGCGCCGCGCACTTCCGCATCTCGGCGCAGGGCCGACATCAGCTCGTGGCTGTCGACGATGCCCGTGGAGGAGGAGAAGAGGCCCCTCACCGCCCGCACGCTCGGCTCGAGGCGAGCGATGTCTGCCTCGTCGAGCCACTCCAGGTCGTCGACGCCGCATTGCTTCGCTCGCCCAAGGATGCCATCGAGCGTTACGACCTCCGCTTCCGTGGTGGCGACGATCAACTTGCCGAGGCGGCGGTGTGGCACGCCCGCGTCTGCGCAATATTCATAGAGGCGCGCCTTCCCCTCGACGCAGAGCCGCGCCTTGAACGAGCCGGGTGGGTAGTAGATCCCGGCGTGGATCACCTCGGAGTTGCGCGAGCTAGTATGATTGCCCAGCCTGGTCTCCGCTTCGAGCAGCGTCACCTCGCGCCCGCGCAGCGCGAGCTCCCGCGCGACGGCGAGCCCGATCACGCCCCCGCCGATCACGACGGCATCGAGATCGAAGATTTCGGTCATGGCTCGGCGCGGTTAGGTTTCGAGGGGCGTGGCACCCGTCGACGAGGCCCCGGCGCGCAGCTCGAAGGCTAGGCTTGCCGCTCCGGCTACGAGCGTGAAGCTCATCTGCAACACGTAAAGCAAGAAGACGAACGCGGCGCCCGAGCTCGTGACTTGATGCGCCGGAAAGTACATGGTCAGGGCCGCGTACACACCGGCTTGGAACAAGCCGAGCAAGCCGGGGGGGCCAGGCAGGACGGTCGCGATTCCTAGCATGCCCATCACGGCGCACGCCTCGCCGAAGCCCATGGGGCTGCCGCTAGCATGGAGGATGCCGGTGCCCCAGCCAAGCATCCAATACGAGAGCGCAGCCGTGAGCCAGTAAGCGATGGTCTCGAGCAAATAGCGCAGCGCTACGCTGCCCATGGTCAAGAATGCCAGGCCCTTGGCGAACGATTCGAGCTGAGCCGCGATGAAGTCGCCGACGGCCGGCGAAATGGTGCGCACCAACACGTGAATGAGCTTCGCGCTCGCTCCATGGGCGAAGTGGAAGAACACGAGGGCGAGAAACGCCCCTCCGAACACGAGCAAGAAAGTCCAAGCGTAGCCGCGCACGGCGGACACCGACACCGGGATCCCGACGACGGTCTCGGGCATTGGAATCAGCGTCGGAACGCCGAGCAGCGCGGCGGCGAGGATCAGCGAAAGGATCAGACCGTCGAGGACGCGTTCTGCGACGACCGTCGCGAGCGCACCGGCGAGGTTCACCCGCTTGTCGCGCGAGATCATGTATGGCCTCGCCATTTCGCCTAAGCGAAATGGCAAGATCCAGACGGCAGCAGCTCCGACGAGAACGGCTCGCAGCGCCCGCCCGTTCGAAACGTTGGCCACCGGACGAAGCAGCAGTCGCCAACGCACACCACGGAAGTAGGCCGACAGCGTCAGCAGCGCGAAGTACGGAGGAACGCTCCACCAGTTGACTGCCTCCAGCGCGCTGGCTGGCGGTAGTAGCGGCAGGCCGCCTCGGTGCAGCGCATACAGCAGCACTCCGCCAAGCGCGCATCCGACCAACAACTTGGCCACCCGCGCGCCTACGTTTGTCGCTGCCGCGCGCGGCGTAGATCGATCACGTGACGGGTCCGAAACCACACGCGGAACATAGCTCAGGCGCAATCTCTCGGGTGCCGTGTTCGCCGCCGAGCGACGCATGACGAAGCGGCGCCCGCTGCAGAAAGCGGGCGCGATTCACGCGGTTGCGATTGTCCAAGGACCCCCCCCATGCTAGGAGACCCGCGCTGGCAGGGCTAGCAGCGAGCTGATCGACCATTAACTGCTAGGTCAACAACGAGTCCTCTCAAGGTTCCACATGAATCGTGTCAAAGCAGCGGTCGTGGGTCTCGGCTATTGGGGGCCGAACCTGTTGCGAAATTTGCAGCTCAGCTCTGATTTCGAGGTCGTTGGCGCCTGTGATGCCGACGAGAAGAGGCTGACGCGCGCCGCCGCTCATTACCCCGGCGTCGGCCAATACACCGCTGTCGATAAATTGCTCGCGGAATGCAAACCAGAGCTGCTGTGCGTCGCCACGCCCGTTGCGAGCCACCACGCGCTGGTTTTGGCCGGCCTTCGAGCTGGTTGTCACGTATTGTGTGAGAAGCCGCTCGCCGCCACCGCCGCCCAGGCGTCCGAGATCGTCGAGGAGGCTCAGCGTCTCGATCGCTTGGTGTTCGTCGATCATACATTCACCTACACGGGCGCTGTGCGCTGCATCCGAGATCAGTATCAGCAGGGCATGCTTGGCTCGCTGTTCTATATCGATTCGGTGCGAATCAATCTCGGGCTGTTCCAGCCGGACGTGAGCGTGGTTTGGGACCTTGCTCCGCATGATCTGTCTATCGTTCAGTACGTGGTCGGCGAGCGATTGACGGCAGTGCAGGCCAATGGCTCCACGCACAATCCACGCAACTTGGTCGACGTGGCCTACGTGAGCCTGCGCTTCGAGAGCGGGTTGACCGCGCACTTGCACCTCTCGTGGCTGTCGCCCGTGAAGGTTCGTCGCATGATCTTTTCGGGTACCAAGTCATCACTCATCTACGACGACCTGGAGATGGCCGAGAAGATCAAGGTCTACGACCACGGCGTGAGCTTCGACGCCACGGACCTCGATGCTCGCGCGCAGGTGCTGGTGAACTATCGCAGGGGCGACATGCGCGCACCGGCTCTCGACAATCGTGAAGCCCTCGCTACCGAGTTCAGTGATATCGCGGCTAAGCTCCGAGGCAAGCCGTCGACGGCCGCCACCGGCGAGGACGGCCTCGAGGTAGTGCGGGTGCTGGAAGCCGCCGAGAAATCGATCGCCACGGGCGGCGCCTGGGTCTCTCTCGCCTCGTGAGGTGCCATTCATGAATCCGGTCCCGTTCCTATCGCTGCGTGAACAGACGCTAGCTCTCAAAAAAGAGCTCTTGGCCGCCATCGAGGGCGTCATCGATTCTCAGGGCTTCGCCAACGGCCCTGCCGTCGCCAAGTTCGAAGAAGAGCTCGCGACTTTTTTGGGCGTGAAGCACGTCGTTGCTGTCAACAGCGGTACGACGTCGCTTCAGGCAGCGCTGATTTGCGCCGGCGTCGCGCCGGGCGATGAAGTGATCACGGTGGCGCATACCTGGATTTCCACGGCGTGGGCTATCAGCTACGTCAACGCTCGCCCCGTTTTCTGCGAGATCGAGCGAGCGACGTGCGGCATGGATCCGGAGGATCTGGCGCGCCGCATCACGTCGAAGACCAAAGCCATCGTTCCCGTCCACCTCTATGGTCAGCCCGTCGACCTCGACCCCATTCTCGAGGTGGCGGGCGCCCACGGAATCCCCGTCGTCGAAGATTGCGCTCAGTCCATCGGGGCTCTGTACCGCGGTCGTCAAACTGGAACCTTCGGCCTCGTCAACGCTACCAGCTTCTATCCGGGGAAGAACCTCGGGGCGCTGGGTGAAGGCGGCGCGGTGATGACCAATGACGACGGCGTCGCGGCGCGGTTGAAGCGCCTGCGTGATCACGCGCAGGCGGGCCGCCACAATCACGTGGAAATTGGCTTCAACTGGCGAATGGACGGCTTCCAGGGGGCCGCCCTCTCGGTCAAGCTCAAGCACTTGGCGCGATGGAACTCGCGACGTCAGGAAATTGCCGCCCAGTACCGCGCTGGCCTCTCCGCGCTCGCTGCGCGTGGGCTGACCTTGCTGCCGGAGAACGAGTGGTCGGCGCCAATTTGGCACATCTTCCCCGTATTTCACGCCAAGCGCGACGAGCTTCGTGCCTCGCTCGAAGCCAAGGGCGTGCAGACTGGAGTGCATTATCCCAGGCCGGTTCATCTTCAACCGGCGTACGCCTACCTCGGCCTCCAGGCAGGGGCGCTGCCGGTGACGGAGCTTGCGGCGAGCACGGAGGTCTCGCTGCCGATGTTCCCTGAGCTCGGTGACGACGCCGTGCGCTACGTGATCGAGCAAGTTACGGCGACCTGCGATGAGTTATCCTAAGCGGTGGTCGCGAACGCGATGAAGGTACCCATCACACGCCCAGCGTTGGGACAGGCGGAGGTCGACGGCGCCATCGCTGTCGTCAAATCCGGATGGCTGACGCAAGGTCCACAGGTCGCGAGCTTCGAATCGGAGTTTGCGCAAGCGGTGGGCGCGCCCCACGCGGTGGCCGTTTCGAACTGCACGGTGGCGCTCGAGCTCGCCCTTCGCTGCGTGGGCGTGCGGGCGGGAGATGATGTCGTCACCGTCAGCCACAGCTTCGTCGCAACCGCCAACTCGATCGTGGCCGTCGGCGCGCGTCCCGTGTTCGTGGATGTCGAAGAGCGCACGTTCGGCATGGACGCGGCCAAGGTCGAGCGGTCGCTCACGGCAAAAACGCGGGCCATCCTGTGCGTGCACCAGATTGGCATCCCCTGCGATCTCGAAAACATTCTGCGTGTCGCGCGCAAGCGCGGCGTTCCCGTCATCGAGGACGCTGCTTGCGCGATTGGCTCCGAAGTCTTGATTGACGGCGCCTGGCAGCGCGTTGGTGCCCCGCACGCGGAGGTCGCGTGCTTTTCGCTTCACCCACGCAAGATCGTCACGACGGGCGACGGCGGGATGCTCACGACGAGAGACGCCGACGTCGCCGCGCGCTTGCGCAGCTTACGACAGCACGCCATGACCGTTTCCGATACGGTGCGGCACACCTCGAGTCGCGTCGCGTTCGAGCAGTACATCGAGCCAGCTTTCAACTACCGCATGACGGACCTGCAGGCCGCCATCGGCATTCCTCAGCTGCGTCGACTGACGGAAATCGTCGCCGAACGCCGCGCTCTCGCCGGGCGCTACGCGACGGCGCTGGCCGGCAACGCCGTCTTTGCGCCGCCGGTCGAGCCTGAGCACGCGCGATCCAACTGGCAAAGCTATCCGCTACGCCTGCGTGAAAATTGCGGCGTGGGACAAGTGGAGGCGATGCAATTCTTGCTCGACCGCGGGATTGCGAGCAAACGCGGTATCAGCAACGCCCATCAGGAGCCGGCCTACGCGGACCGAGGCAATTGGGCCGCTGGCGCTGGAGGGCTCGAAATATCCGAGAGGCTGCGCGATACCACGGTGCTCATCCCGCTATTTCACGGCATGACCTCAGCCGAGCAGGACTACGTGATCGAAGCCTGCGATGCGCTCGCCGCGGGTGGCGCCTCGTGACGCACCCGAAGCGTGACGCCGCGAAAGATGCCGCGAATTTCGTGCGCATCGCCGATGACGTCGAGCTGGAGGATGGAGTCCTGATCTACTCTTTCGTCAACCTCTATGGTTGTCGGATCGGGATGGGCACCCAAGTCGGCGCATTCGTCGAGATCCAGCGGGGGGCCGAGGTCGGCCGCCGCTGTAAGATCCAGAGCCACTCCTTCATTTGCGAGGGCGTCACGATCGAGGACGAGTGTTTCATCGGCCACGGCGTGATGTTCGTCAACGACCGGCACCCGGCGGCCGTGAACGCCGATGGCACGCCGAAGGGCAAGAACGACTGGGTTTGTGAGTCGACGCGAGTGCGCCGGCGGGCGGCGATCGGTTCTGGCGCCGTCATCCTCGCCGGCGTCGAGATCGGCGAGGGAGCCCTGATCGGAGCCGGCGCCGTCGTGACCAAAAACGTGCCCCCCGGTACTACCGTCGTCGGGGTACCAGCGCGGGCCTACCGCAGGAACGAGGAGTGATGCCGAACGAGATCGAAGGTTCGCAAGTCTTTATCACCGGCGGTGCCGGTTTCGTGGGCTCGCACATCGCGGACGCGCTGCTCGCCGCGGGCGCCAAGCGTGTCATTGCGCTCGACAACTTGGTACGAGGGAGCCTCAACAACGTTCGTCTCGCTCAGAGCACGGGGCGCTTCGAGTTGGTGCAAGGTGATATTCGTGACCGCGCGCTCGTGTCGTCGCTCACGAAGGGCTGCGACTACGTCTTCCATCAGGCGGCGCTGCGCATCACGGCCTGCGCCGCGGATCCGCGCGCCGGTCACGAGGTGATGTCGGACGGCACGTTCAACGTTCTCGAAGCTGCCGTCGAGCACAAGGTGAAGAAGGTGGTGGCCGCCTCCAGCGCCTCCGTCTACGGCGAGCCGGACTCGCTCCCCATCTACGAGACTAGCGCGTACAACAATCGAACGCTCTACGGGGCCGCCAAGATCGCCCTCGAGCACTTGTTTCGTTCGTTCAACGACATGTACGGCTTGCCGTACGTGGCGCTGCGTTACTTCAACCTCTACGGCCCTCGCATGGACATGACGGGCGTTTACACGGAGGTCATGGTTCGCTGGCTCGATCGCATCGAAGCGGGCGAGCCACCGCTGATCTTTGGCACCGGCAGTCAGTCGATGGATTTCATCTACATCGACGATTGTGTGCGCGCCAACCTGAAGGCGCTCACGTCGGATGTCTCCGACGACGTGTTCAACGTCGCCACGGGCGTGGATACGTCGCTGCTGCAGCTATGCGAGGCGCTATTGCGCCTGAAGGGAAGACCCGATCTCAAGCCGGAGTTTCGTGAAGAGCGAAAGACCAACCCCGTCAATCGCCGACGCGGCTCGACCGAGAAAGCGAGCCGGCTGCTCGGCTTCGATTCGACCATCGACTTGGAAGAGGGGCTGCGGCGTTTGATCGAGTGGCGCGTGGCCGAAGCCGCTGATTCTCGCGCCGCGGCCACGTAAGGACCAACGGGGACGGCATGGGCGAAGGCTTGTTTTCAGACCACATCCCGCTGATGCGACCGTGGCTCGGCGAGGAAGAGGCGGCCGCGGTCCGCGACGTGATCCTGTCGGGGTGGGTCAGCCTTGGGCCGAAGGTTGCCGAGTTCGAAAGCGCGCTCGCGGCCAAGGTCGGAGCTCGCTTCGGCGTGGCCGTGAACGCGGCGACGAGCGCGCTTCACCTCGGCATGCAAGTCCTCGGCGTCGCCCCCGGCGACGAGGTCATCTTACCCTCATTCACCTGCATGGCGAACGCCAACGCCGTGATCATGGCGGGTGCTCAGCCACGCTTCGCAGACATCGAACGCGGCACCCTCAACCTCGATCCCGCGGACGTGGAGCGGCGCATCACGCCGCGCACGAGGGCCATCATGATGGTCGATCAGATCGGGCTACCTGCGAATCTCGATGCGTTCAAGGAGCTCGCCCAACGCCGCGGCCTCGCACTGATCGACGACGCAGCGACGACCCTGGGCGGGCGATACGCCGGTCGATTCGTCGGCGGGCACGGGGTCGTGACGTGCTTCAGCTTTCACCCGCGTAAGATGATCACGACGGGTGAGGGCGGCATGATGATGACCGATGACGAGGAGCTGGCGGAGCGGGCGCGCGTGCTGCGGTCAACCGGGGCCTCGGTGTCCGACTTGAAGCGCCATGAGGCAAAAGGCGCGATTTTCCAGGAGTATCACGAGTCTGGCTACAACTACCGGATGACCGACATGCAGGCCGCGATGGGCCTCGTTCAGCTCCGGAAGCTCGACGCCATGCTCGAGCAACGGGCAGCGCAGGCGGCCGAGTACGATCGCGCTTTGGCCGCGCTACCGGAGGTAACGGCGCCGTTCGTTCCCGATTACGCGACGCACGCCTACTCGTCTTACTGCATCCGCTTTACCGCGCGCGCCAAGGTGCAGGCGGAAGAAGTGGTTCGGCGCATGGCGGCCCGCAACGTGTCCTGCCGTCGAGGTATTCCGCCGCTGCACTTCGAGCCGTTCTTCTCGAGCATGCGGGGCCTTTCGCTCCCGCAGACCGAGGCCGCGGCGAACGAGACGATGTTCCTCCCGATCTACCCCGGATTGACGCCGGAGCAGCAGCAACAGGTCGTGCGCGCGCTCGAAGAGAGCCTCGTGCCGTGAGCACGACCGCGCAGGTCAGTGCGTGGATCGTCGGGGCCGGCGCTCAGGGGAGAGTCGTCCTCGACGCATGGCGCCTGCAACACCCGGAGCGCGACTTCGGCTTCTTGGACGACTCCAGGGACCTCTGGGGAATACAGGTGCTGGGGGCGCTCGTGCGGGGTGGTACCGACCTGCTCTCGTCTGAATCCGGCGACGCGCTGCTCGCGCTGGGCAACAACCAGCTGCGCGCCGCACTTGCGCAATCACTTTCTCCGACCTTGTCTGGACGCTGGGGAACGCTGGTGCACCCGCGCGCGTTCGTCTCGCCCAGCGCGAGCCTCGCGCCGGGCGTCGTCGTGCTGGCCGGCGCCATCGTCAACACCGGGGCCTGCATCGAGGCGCACGCCATCGTGAACACGGGCGCCATCGTCGAGCACGACTGCGTCGTTGGCGCTTTCGCTTCGGTCAGCCCTGGCGCGAAGATGGGTGGCCGCGTGGCGATTGGCCGCGGCGCGTTCATCTCGACCGGAGCTTCGCTCTGCCCACGCGTGCGCGTCGGGGACGGAAGCGTCGTGGGCGCAGGCGCGGTCGTTACGAGGGACGTACCTGCCGGCGTGCTCGCGGTGGGCGTACCCGCGCGCGTCGTACGCGAGCTCGATGACACCTTCGATTGGCGGCGGCTGCTGTAACACTCATGGCAAGATTTCCCGACATCCAGCTATCGGTCGTCATTCCCGGACGCAACGAGGAGGCGAACATCGAGCGCACGATCCCGCGGGCGGTCGAGACGCTGCGCGAAACCGTCGGCGCCTTCGAGATCATCCTCATCGACGACTGCAGCCAGGACCGAACCCCCGAGCTTGCCGACGCCTTGGCCGCGAAGTATCCCGAAATCGTCGTCGTGCACAACGAGGTCAATCTCAAGCAGGGGGGCAGCCTTCGACGGGGTTTCGCGCTGGCTCGCTACGAGTGGGTGACGCACAACGCGATGGACTATGCCTTCGACTTCAAGGAGCTGCCGGCGCTGCTGGCGTTCGCCGATCGTTCGGATGTCATCGTTGCCGAACGTAAGTCATATCCGGGCACTACCGCCGGCCGTCGCTTCGTTTCGTTCGTCAATCGCGCCCTGCTGCGCGCTCTATTTCAGGTGCCGGTCGTCGATTTCAATTTCATCCAACTCTACCGCCGCTCGGTGATGACGGAGCTGCCCGCTTTCTCGAGCGCGACGTCGTTCATCACCGTCGAGAAGGTGGTGCGCGCGCATCACGCTGGTCTGCGCATCGCGACCGTGCCCGCTACCTTCCACGAGCGACTCCACGGCAAACCGTCGTCGGCGACGGTGAAAAATATCAACCAAGCGCTGAAGGACATGACGAAGCTCTGGTTGGAGTTGCACGGGCTGCGTTCTCAGCCCGACGAACCGAGGAGCTAGCGTGCGGCTCGAGCGCCTCGGGAAAGCGCGTGTCGTCGACACGCTGCTCTTGCTGGTCGCAGCGGCCGCGACGTTCATCTTTCTCAGGTTCGTGAACGGCCACTATCCGATCGAGCACTGGCTGTTTTGGCGCTACGCGATGTGTTGGGTCGCGTGCGGCGTCTGGTCGGTTGCGGTTTGGGCCGGCGGACATCGCGTGCTCACGTGGCTCACGGGGCTACGCCCGATTCGTGAGCACGTCGTCATGAGCTTCGCCGTGGGGGTGCTCGTCTTCGCGTGTGGCAATTTCCTCGCCGGGCTCCTCGGGCTGTACGGCGGCGTGTACTTCTTCGCCGCGCCCGTGCTCATGCTCGCGCTCGGAGGGCGCTCTGCGCTTCGCTACGTGCGCGGCGTGCGGCGTCATTGGCTGGCTGCGCGGAGCCGGCGCGTCCTCACGGACACTTGGTGGCGGCCGGCGTTGGCTGCATACGGCCTGCTGGGCTTGGTCGCCGTCTATCTGCCGATCCTGCTGCCGGAGAACATATCGTACGATTCGCGCTGGTATCACCTGGCGATGGCCGAGCAGTACGCGGCCGTCGGAGGCATTTTTCCCTACCGGCAGGGCTGGTTGCTCGGAAGTTACCCGCAGCTGGCAAGCTACCTCTATGCCTGGGCCTTTCAGCTGCCCTGGGCCGGTTTGTTCGAGCGCATCGAGCTGGCGGCTCACCTCGAGTTCACGATCTTGCTGTGGACGCTCGCCTCCATCCCCGCATTGGTGCGTGCCTTGCTGCCGCAGGCGCGCGCCCCCGAGGCGTGGGTGGCGATGTTCCTGTTCCCCGGCATCCTCATCTATGACTCTTCCCTGAACGGCGGGGCCGACCACATCGCCGCGTTCTGGGCCATTCCGATCGTCCTCAGCCTGCTACGCGTCTGGCGCTTCTTCACGCCTCGTTTCGCCGCGTTGTTCGCCGCGATGATCGCCGGGGCGCTGCTCACGAAGTACTCGGCGGTTGCCATCGTCGTCGGCCCGCTGCTCGCCTTCGGGTTGCGTGTCGCCTGGGCCTTCATCCCGCGTCGCGGGGGGAGCCCGATCCGCTGGCAGCACGCTCTAGCCACCGCCGGCTGCGCGCTGGGCGTCGCCCTGGCGCTCACGGCGCCTCACTGGGCCAAGAATTGGATCTGGTATGGAGACCCTGTTTACCCAATGCTCCAGGGTAAGCTGAATCTTCAGCCCTGGAGCTCGGAAGCGACGCGACAGTTCGCCGCGCTCCAGAACGCGGCTTGGCGGGCGCCTCGCACCTGGGCGGGCTTCAAAGGTGGGCTCGAAGTCCTGGCGACCTTCTCGTTCATTCCCCACAATTGGCCAGCCATGCACGGCACCCTGCCGGTGTTCGGCTCACTCTTCACGCTCACGGCCCCGCTCCTGCTCTTCGTGCGTCGCGCGCGCGTTTGGGCCGTATACGGTCTGGGCCATCTGGGGGTGTGGGTCTGGTACTGGGTGCAGCACGAAGACCGCTACCTTCAAGGGCTCGCACCGATGATGGCGGCCGCGACGGCGGCGGTGCTGTGCCACCTGTGGCGAGCGCGCGGGAGGATCGCGCGCGCGGGGCTGGCCGCCCTGGTCGGGGGGCAAGTCGTTTGGGGCAGCGATATCTACTTCTTGCCGGCTCACCTGATGTTGGGCGGACCCGCCATCAAGGCGGTCGCAGACCATCTGGGCGCGGGCTTTCGTAAGGAATACACCTCGCGCGTATCTCCTTTCTCCGGGCTCGTCGAGATCGGTAAGCACCTGAAGAAGGGTGACGTTTTGCTCGTACACGAGTCTCACGTGCAGCTGGGGCTCGGCGTCGCGACGGTGCAGGATTGGGCGGGCTTCCAGGGCGGGCTCTACTATACGGATTCGAGGTCGCCGGCTGAGCTCGCGAGCAAGCTCAGGGGATTCGGGGTGACCCACGTCATGTGGCGTGGCAGCAGCCAGAAGACGAGCAGCCTCGCTGAAGACCTCATCTTCTTCGACTTCATGGAGCGGCACACGGTCGAACGTGTCTCCGTGAGCGGCTTCTATGTGAGCAAGCTCGCCGCGCGAGTCGACGAGCAGCGTCCGTTCGGCGACGTCGTCGCCTTCTACGGCTGCCGGGACAGCGACGATTTTCGATACGATCCCGGTCTCTATCACCTGCGTGATCTCAACGTGATCCCATGGGAGCGTCGTCCCGCCTCCCAGATGCCGAAGCCGTTCGAAGCGGCGACGGAGGTGGATGATCCGCACCGACACTACGATCGCGCTGACTTCGTCGTCGTGAATCGCTCCTGCAGGCCCGCGTTTTCGTCGCGACAGAAGGAGCAGTTCCTCGGCATCGGCGAGCTCGGTCCTTTGCGGCTCTACGTGAGAAAGACGTCGCCCTAAAGGAGCCGCCCGGCTCGGTCGCTCAGCCGAGTCGTCAAGCGGTCGAGGGGCTGGCATCCTCTCAGCGTGTCCGCCGGTCTCGAGCGCGCGTGCCTGATCGTGGTCCCGACCTTCAACGAGGCCGCGAACATTGCGACGCTGGTTCGCGCGCTCCGCGCCGTCACGCCCGCGCACGTGCTCGTGGTCGACGACAATTCACCCGACGGAACGGGAAATCTCGCCGAAGCCATCTCGCGTTCGGACCCCCGCGTTCACGTGCTGCGCCGGCCCGCCAAGCTGGGAATCGGAAAGGCTTACGTGGCTGGCTTTCGCTGGGGACTCGAGCGCGGTTACCAGCGCTTCTTCGAGATGGACGCGGATCTCTCGCACGAGCCGCGCTATTTGCCGCTGTTGAACGACGCTCTCGATCACGGCGCCGACGTCGTGATTGGTTCCCGCAGCGTGGAGGGGGGAGCCATCGAGGGCTGGGGCCCGTTGCGCTACCTGTTGTCGAAAGGCGGCTCGCTGTACGCCCGGACGCTGCTTGGCGTTTCCGTTCGCGACATGACGAGTGGGTTCAAGGGCTACACGAGGGCGGCGCTACGAGCCATCGACGTGGAGACATTGACGACGAATGGCTACGCCTTCCAAATCGAGACCACCTACCGGGCGATTCGTCGCGGCCTGCGCGTCGAAGAGGTACCCATCGTCTTCGTCGATCGGCGCGCCGGTCGCTCGAAAATGGGCCGCGGAGACGTCATCGAAGCCGTCACGACCGTGCTGGCGTTGCGGCGCCATCGCTGAAGCTACGCAGGTGCGCCTCGGTGTCGCGGTCTGTTACTGCGACACGCTCATTCGATGGCGCACGAAGGCGTCGAGGAGCAAACAAATGGCCGCGGCGCCCAAGCTCGTGCTCATCTGCAGCGCGTACAGCAAGAACACGTATGCCGAGCCCCTGCCCGTGATCACGTCCGTCGGGAAGTACATGGTCATCGCCGCGTAGGCACCGGTCTGAAAGAGGCCGAGCAGCCCGGGAGGGCCGGGCAAAACGCTGGCGATGCTGATGACTCCCATGACCGCGCAGGCTTCACCGAAGGTCATGGCCGTTTCGTCGGCGTGCGTGACGCCTACGCCCCACGCCAACAGCCAGAATGCGAGGGCCGCGCTACCCCAATACAGGCCAGTCTCGCCCAAGAAGCGAGCCGCAAGGCGGCGATGTCGGAAGAAATCCAGGCCGCTGCCCAAGCGGTCGAGCTTCGTCGCCATCACGTCGGCCAAGCGTGGCGAGAGCCGCCCCACGACGCTACGCACCAGGCTCACGCTACAGCCACGGGTCGCGTGCGCCGCTACGAGCACCGTGAGCGCCACCGCGAAGATCAACAGGAACGTCCACGCATAGCCACGCACCACGCCAATCGGGACCGGCAGTCCGACGACGAGCGTCGAAGCGGGAACACTCGCCGGCGCTAGTAACAACGCCGCTCCGAGTATCAACGACAACACCAGACCGTCGATGATGCGCTCAGCAACGACCGTACCCACCGCGCCTAACAGCGGGACGCGTGGATCGCGCGCGATGAGGTAGGGGCGCGCCATCTCCCCCAAGCGAAACGGCAGGAGCAGTACCGCGGCGGTGCCCACCATCACGGCGTGCGTCGCTCGGGCGGCCGACACGTGCGCGATGGGGCGGAGTAGCAGCCGCCAGCGTACGGCGCGAAAGTAGGCAGAGACCGCGAGCAGGGCTACGTAAACGGGGACTGTCCACCAGCGAGTGCCGGCGAAGGTCGAGGAGGGGGGCACGAGCGGCACGCCGCCTTCATGCAGCGACCAGAGGAGCAGGGCACCGAAGCCACAGGAAAGCAGCAGCTTTCCAGCGTAGGCCACGTACCGGCGTCGTGCGGGGGCGGCTTCGCCGTTGCCCGCGCGAGGTGGGAGCGCCGTTTCCGTCATGCCAGGCGCAGCTACGGCAGGACTCGAATCTGAGACAGGTGGAGCATCGTACGCGCGGGCGACTTGACGCGAACGTAGCGCGCCTCGGTAGGCGGAAAGGTGGCACGCCAGCTGGTGAAGCTCTTGGCCCTCCGCGATACCTCACGAAAGGTCTGCTGATCGTTACTCACCTCGACGAGCAGCGGCGTAGCCCGATCGAAGCAACAGTCTCGGCGGTTGTCGATCCGCACCGTCCCGATCCGCACCGGACGCCCCAGATCGATCTCTACCCAAGGTGCCGACTCTTCCAAAGTATGGAAGAAAAAATCTGGGCTATCAGCGCACTTCTGGATGGGAGAGTTGCAGCCGACCCCGCTCATCGTGGAGCTCGCGCGCCAGGGCTTGTTGTACGCCAGGTCGTCCGCATGCTCCGTGCGGTCGCGGGCGTAGTGCACCAGACCGACGGAGCCGCCCACTAGCACGAAGAGCATGCCGATACGCAGCAGTCGCTGAATCCACAAGGCGTCGCGCGCGCGCGCGCGCCACTCGACCTCGTCGAGGAGCACCCGGGCTACGCGAGACATCAGGGCTGCTCGCAGCGAGCGCTGCTCTTCGTTCAGCGACCAAGGCTCCGTGAACGTCGTGCGCTCGACCAGAGCTTCGAGCTCCGACGGCGACGTTCCCGCTTCGGCCAAGCGATTCTGCAACGCGGTGGACAGCGATTGCCACGGGGAGTCTGCCGAGGGCGCGGTGGCGGTGGCTTCGGGCTCGAGAGCGCGCACGGCGAAGTACGCCGACTGCCGGTACAGCTCAACCGCAGCCGCCGTACCGGGCACGGGCAGTCGCTCGCTAGGGTGTACGGCGCGCTCCCCCAGCTCGAACAGAAGCGCGGCTTGCTTGGCTAGCGCATGTTGTTCAGGCGAGCGCGAGGCCGTGTCGTGCCGCAGCTGCCTGAGCTGCTTTCCTCGCCAGAACCAGTTGAGGAAGCGACCGAATCTGCCAGCGGACTTCTCGCCTGGCGCGGGCTTCGTGGCATCGGACACGCGCGGCGGCGGGGGTTCGGCCGGTGACCCGGCGACGTGGTCAAGTTCGGTCACGACGGGAAGGAAGCAGACCCAGGCGAAGCGGTCAAGCGGGCGTCTGCGCGCTCGTATCGCCCGTCTCGTGCTCGAGCACGAAGAACATTTGCGAGGTCTTCGCGAACGGACGCCGTACGAAATCCAACGCCGCAAACCCGGCTGCCAGCAGCCCGAAAAGGGGGTGATAGACGACTGGTCGTTGCTGCGTGATACGAACCAACCCGTGCCTTGCCAGCCAGCCCAGCGCGCTCGCGGCCCAGAACGGTGCACCCTGAGTGTAGCTCGCGGCTCGCGTACGTAGGCCCGCTTCGGCCGCCAACCGCTCGAAGCTTTGCTTGGTGAACAGCACCCAGTGCCGCGGGCAATGCAGGCCGGCCCAGCTCTCCTTTCGAAAGATGTGGGCGTCGAGCGCCTCCCAGTTGGGAGTCTTGAGCAGCACGAGGCCTCCGGGAGCGAGGAGCTCTCTCACCTTGCGCATGACTCCGCGGGGATCCTGAACGTGCTCGATGAGGTTGAGCAGTGTAATCAGCTCGAACCGCTCCGTCGTCGCAAAATCTTCGATGCGCCCGCAGAAGTAGGCGTGTCCGTTGGCCTCCGCGAGCTGCTGGGCGCCGGGATCGAGATCGACGACGCGCGTGAAGCCGACGCGCGAATCGGTCTCGCGCAACGTCTTGAGCTCCCACCCCGCGCCGCCGCCCACGTCGAGCACTCGCAATTGGGCGCCCGCGAGCTGCGCGAGTATGCCGCGAAAGAATCTGCGATCGAGCAGGGCTTTGATCGCGAAGGTTGGCGACCGGCTCGGAGCAGCGTAGGAGTAATAGTTCGGGGGATAGATCTGGGAGAGCCGGCTCGCGGGCACCGGATCGATGAACAACACGCCGCAAGCGTGGCAGCGCCGGTAGTCGAAGCGGTCGCCGGTAGTCACGTACTCGATGTCGTGCGCGGTCGTCCAGAGCTCGGAGCTCTTGGAGCCGCACGCAAGGCATGCGGCTCCCGCGCTGGGGAGGGGCTCGGTCATGGTGCTTTGATCAGCTTGAAGAAAGCGCGGGCATAGGTGGTGGTGACAGAACGAACGGCGGGGGCGGCTTCGCTGTCGAGCAGGAAGGCTTCAAGCTCGCGAAAGCGCGTATAGGAAAGTTGCGGTTCCCAGTGATGGAGTAGGTGGCGGTTGAAGCCTGCGCCACCCAGGGTGCTAGCCAGCGGCCCGCTGCCGAACATCCGCGTCACCACCCCCTGATCCACGCTGGAGTAGTCCACGTCGCTGCGAGCATCGTCTCGGCGATGCTCGAGCAGCTGACGGATGGCATTGATGGCGGGATGAACCACCAGCATCGCGATGGGCCAGGCGAAAAGCAGCGCCCAGGAGCCGATGAGCGCCGAGCCGCCCATGATGCCGGCGTTGAGTAGCAGGCCGCAAATCAGCATCTTTCGCGCGCCGCTGCTCGCGTCCCCATGCTGCTGCCGAACACCCACGTGCGCGCGCCTCGCAAGTACCACTCGCACGAGACGAATGCCCGTCAACAGCTCGGCCACGAAGCGCACGTTCAAGGCGTCGAAATAACTACGCTCCGTGTCTCTCCGGGTGCCCAGCAAACGGTGGTGATCGAAATGCACCACGCGGTAGGCCTTGATGCTTTGGCCCGTCAGGGAGCCGATGAACAAGTCCGCGAGGAGGTCATTCCTGTCGCGAGTCGATGCGAGCCCGTAGTGTGCGGCTTCATGGAAGAAGAGCGAAATGAACGCGATCGCGTAAGCGATGGGGAACACGAACACGGCGGCCAGCACCGGCCACGCCCACGGCAGCTGCCGCTCCGCCAGCAAGAGGGCTGCGCATGCTCCCCATAGACCGACGTGTCCGAGCGTGATGTCTCGCCACACGACCCCAAACCGCGGTTTCAGGTCGCGCCTGAAGATCTTGAATGTGCGGCCTTGGCCATCTACCAGCTTGTCGCGCTCGAAGCGGTCTAGCTCAGCCAAGCTCTGCGCCATATCGCGGCAAAGCGTAGCACCAAAAAGGTTCGTCGTTCTTCAGCGCGTGTGCTTGAGGAACTCGGCGTTCTTCGCACGATCGTGGCCCCGGCGGGCGAGCACGAACGGCCCCTTCGAGTCGATCACACCAAATTTACCCTTCAGCGCCTCGCGTACGAAGCCGCGCTCGTCGTCACGCACCGGCACCTCATAGATCAGGTATTCGGCGTCGAAGATGCCGTTGCGAAGGGTGTACGAGTCGGGGCGACTCGACACGTGCGGCACCACGTACTCGGCGCTCGTGATCTTGGCCCGCGGTGGAACCATCGCAACCAGGGACATCAGGTCGGCGTAGCGCTTCCGGTCAGCGTCCGTCATCCCGAACTTGTACTTGCCAAAGCCGCCTTTGGCGGTGTTCTGCTGCAAAATGGCGCCGTACTGGTAACTCGTGAGCAGCGTCGTGAAGCACACCGTCGCTAGCCACACTCGCTGGCGACGCCAGCCAAACACGTCACCGTGAAACTTGGGGCGACGAACCCATTCCAAGCAAGACACGAAGCCGATGAACACGAACGCCGTCCAGTGCGCGGTGTACTGAAACGAAATTTGGACCAGCGGCGGGTACTTGGTGCTCAAGAGCGTGAAGAAGAAACCCGGCAGGGAGAGGAAGAAACCGATCGGCTTGCGCCACGCGAAGAAGCACAGCGGGGCACCGATTTGCACGATGTACAGGAACTTGTCCGGCTCGAGCAGGCTCGTGAGGGTGAACACGGGGTTGCCCAGCACCGTCATCAGAACGCCGGAGTAGCCGCGGCCACCGGGCGGAACCAACGCCTGCCATTGATGAAGAAACGACTCGCTGCCCTGCAGAAACTTGGGCATGACGAACATCTTCATCGTGAGAAAGTAGACGGCGGCGACGAGCGTGACGACGAGGCCGGCGCGCGGTCGGCGTCCGGCGACGACCATATAAGCGCCGATGATCACGAGATCAGCCGCGACATCTTCCCGGATGCTGAGCGTCAAGACGACGGCGACGGCGCCCCACCAATATCGTCCCGCGTCGATCAGCCATAGCGTCAGCCATAGGAAAAACACGCCGAGCGGCAGGTAGTGGAAGTCATAGAGGTTGGACCCGTGCACGGGTGGGTACAACACGTACAGGACGGCGAGCAGGCTCGCGCCCCAGCGCCCGATGCGCGATCGAGCGAAAAGGTACAGCGGGATGCACGCGCCGCCGATGGCTGCCGCCTGGAACACCAGCAGCGTCTCTGGCTGCTGATGGAAGAAGTAAAAAATCCCGATGACGTACGCGAAGAGTGTTGCGTGAAAGCCGAAGTGCGAGCCGTGCGGACCGAACGGCGGGGACGCCTTCATGAACGGCCCGCCGTGCACCAGGTTCCACAGCAGATTGTTCTCGAGCCCCAGGTCGTAGCTCATGGTGAGCACGCTGCGGTGGAACATCACCGTGTAGTAGGAGAAGTAGAGCGTGTAGAAGAGCGCCGCGCAGGCGACGATCACGGGCGGTCCGAAGCGCTCCGTGCGCCGCGCTAGGCGCGAGAGCCCTCCCCGTACTGCTGCCCACAGGGGCCCTTCGCGCCCGAGCCCGGCTTCGACGCTTCGGGTCAAGCACAGGTAGAGGAAGAACCCCACCAAGCATGCGAGCACGCCAAACGTCAGCTCGCGCGCTTGCCAGATCTGCCAACGAAAGAGCACGGGCAGCAGCCCGACGAGGAGCACGGGAGAAAGCTGCCATGCGATTCGCTTCAGTCGCTCCCCCGCGTTGCCTTTGGCGAAGCGCAGGAAGGCGAGCCCCGACAGAACGGCGAGCGCTCCGCCCGCGATCATCGAGAACAGCAGTGCTTGCCGCTCTGCGGGGGGAACCTGATTGTCGACGGCGTAGTGCGTGAGCAGATCGGCTGGCGTGCCGCCGAGCGCCATGCCGAGCGACACCCCTTCGAAGAAGATCAACGACCCGAGCTTGACGGTCTGCGGTAGCGACAGGACGCCGTGCGCAAAGCCAGCGGGGATGCCGAACCGCGCGCTCGGAGAGGGACGCGTGTCGTGGGGAGCTGTAGCGGACCCGTGGCCGGGCATGGGGACCGAGGTGTAGCAAATCGCGGGCTTGCCCCCAAGCCAATAGCAGCGTGGCAGCGCCAATGGGTATGCGCTTAGATTAGACCACCCAATGGAGCGCCCGGAGCTATCCGTGATCATCCCCATCTTCAACGAGGCGGCAGTCATCGACGAGCTGCGCCGCCGGCTTGGAGAGGCCATGGATCAGCTCGAAAAGAGCGTTCGCAGCTGGGAGGTGATCTTCATCGACGATGGCTCGAAAGACGCGTCCCTTCAGAAGCTGCGCGAGATGGCGCTCGCGGAGCCGCGCTTCAAGGTCATTTCGTTCGCCAGGAATTTTGGTCACCAGTTGGCCATCACCGCCGGCGTCGACATGGCCGAGGGGGATGCCGTCGTCGTGATGGACGCCGATCTCCAGGATCCGCCTGAGGTCGTGGGCGGCATGCTCCAGTACTGGCGCGAGGGTTACGACGTCGTCTACGCCGTGCGTAGGAGCCGCGCCGGGGAGACGATCTTCAAGCGCCTGACGGCAGCCGTCTTCTACCGCTTCTTGCGCTGGATGCTCGGCGGCGTCTCGATCCCGGTGGATGCCGGTGATTTCAGGCTCATGTCGCGCCCCGTCGTGTTGACGTTGCGCGCACTACGCGAGCGCCATCGCTTCGTGCGAGGTATGGTGGCGTGGGTCGGCTTCAAGCAGACGCCCATCTACTACGACCGAGAAGCGCGCTTTGCCGGCGAGACGAAGTATCCGTTTTCGAAGATGGCGCGCTTCGCGGTCGACGCGATCACGTCCTTCTCGATTCTGCCGCTGCGCTTCGCGAGCTGGCTGGGTGTGGGCGCCGCCCTCGTGGCGATCGTGTACGCACTGTTCGTGGTATACGTGAAGGTATTCTTGGGCGGCGTGGTGCAGGGCTGGACGACCATCATGATCGCGGTGGCGCTCGGCACGTCGGCCCAGCTATTCATGACGGGGATCCTGGGGGAGTACGTGGGGCGCATTTACGAGGAGATCAAGCGTCGCCCGCTGTACATCACCGCTGAGCTCTTGAATTTCCCCGATGGCGAGGTAGGACCAAGCTCGCGCCACGTTCAGCCGACCTCGCATCGAACCGATGTCTGACAAGAACGCCGACAAATTCGACGCCTACGCGGCCAAGTACCAGCAGCTCCACGCCGCGAGCGTCGCTGTCTCTGGAGAGGAGACTGACTACTTCGCGCGCTACAAGGTCGATTGCCTAGTCCGACAGGGCGTGAGCCCCAGCGCGAGCGTCCTCGATTTCGGGTGCGGCATCGGTAATACGATCGTGCCGCTGGTCGACCGCTTCGCCGACGTGCATGGCTACGAGCCCTCGGGGCTCAGCGCTGAGCGAGCCCGGAGCCGCGCTAGCAGGGCCAAGATCTACGACGACTTCGAGCGCGTCCCGTGCGGCACTTTCGCAGTCGTGGTGCTCTCTTGTGTGCTCCACCATGTCGCACCGACGGAGCGCCCCGGTGTCATGTCCCAAGTCATGCGCGCGCTCGCGCCGGGAGGGCGGGTGTTCATCTTCGAGCACAACCCCTGGAACCCGCTCACGCGCCGCGCCGTGGCGGCGTGCGAGTTCGACGATGATGCCATCTTGCTCGGCGCGCGGGAGCAGCGTCGCTTGCTGTCCAACGCTGGCTTCCAAGGCGTCGCGCTGGACTACATCGTTTTTTTTCCCAGGCCGCTGGCCTTCTTGCGAGGGCTCGAGCCCAAGCTGGGCTGGCTGCCACTCGGCGCTCAAACGATGGCGCAGGCGCGTAAGCCAGAGTCAGTGGCGTGAGGCAGCGCGCTCGAAGCCGCGGCAGCTCGTGACGGGCAGGCGCGGGTACTTGACGAAGCTCGGATCGACGGAAGAGCGCTCGCAGAGCCAGAAGGTCGAACCTTTGGCCGAGACGATGGCGCGAGCGCTCACGCAGTCCGCACAAAGGCCCACGCGCGATCGCTCGAGCTCGCCGAGGCTTGGCGTTCGAGGGTCGCGGGGAGGCACGCTCGCGTCGCCCGAATCAGGCGAAAGCGGGCAGCGGGAGGCGAAGGCGCTCGAGAAGCTTTTTGATCCTACGCATGGCTGCTTGTCCTGGCTGGTCGGCGGGTGGGCCGGTGTAAGACGGACTCCTACAGCCGCGAGCATCCGCTGGCAACCTTTTCGACTAGCTTGGCCGGGAGGATGTTTTTCCGCCCGATGTGCCTAGTATCGGCGACGTGAGCTCTGGGCGCGCCGCGACGGAGGAGATGGAGCGCCGCCGAAGGCCGCGCGTCTTGCTCATTGGAGCCGGGGGCATCGGCGGGGTCGTCGGCTCACTCCTCCACGCGACCGACGCCGAGCTCAGCGTGGTCACCACCAACGCCGCCATCGGGGCCGCCTTGCGCGAGCGCGGCTTCCGCATGCGTGGCGACGTGGCCGGGCGCGGCGGCAGGCCGGCTCGCGTTCTGCCGGCACCGCCTGCCACGGGTGATTTCGATTGGGTGTTGCTCGCGGTTCAGCCACCCCAAGTCGAGGCCGCGGCGCAGAGCGCGCGCTCGGCGCTCTCACCCCGGGGGCAGATCGTCTGCTTTCAGAACGGCTTGTGTGAAGACCGCGTCGCGAAGCTCGTGGGTGTGGAGCGGGTCGTGGGCAGCGTGGTCGCTTGGGGCGCGTCGATGGTCGAGCCGGGAGTGTACGAGCGCACCTCGGCGGGCGGCTTCTCGATCGGGGTCTTGCCGGGCGGGGATGACACGCGCCTCCCGGAGCTTTCGTGCCTGCTCGAGGCCGTGGGCCCGGTGACGCTCACGCAAAACTTGGCGGGCGTCCGCTGGAGCAAGCTGGCCATCAACTGCGCGGTGTCCACGCTCGGCACGCTCGGAGGCGAGCGCGTGGGAAGCTTACTGCGCCTGCGCTTCGTGCGGCGTCTGGCGCTCGAGATCGTCACGGAGACCGTGCAGCTGGCTCGCGCCGAGGGCGTGCAGCTCGAGAAGGTGTCGGGCACCGTCGACCTCGATTGGCTGGCGCTGGCCGAGGGCGAGCGCGCCCGCGGTTCCATGTCGCTCGCGACCAAGCATGCCCTGCTGCTGGCCGTCGGCGCGCGCTACCGGCGCATGCGTTCGTCGATGCTGTCCGCGCTCGAGCGTGGCCGCGAGCCCGCCGTCGATTTTCTGAACGGGGAGGTCGTGCAGCGCGCGGCTCGACACGGGCTGGCCGTGCCCGTGAACACCCGCGCCCGCGAGCTGGTGTGGGCCGTCGCGCGTCGTGAGCGAGCCTCGTCGCGCGCCCTGCTGCGCGAGCTGTGGGGAACGACGCGCGCGCCCGGCGCTGACCTTGACGGTGAAGGCGGCGAGTCGTAGACGCGAGCGCCGTGCCTCCGATCCTTCCTCGTCGCAACGCGCTCGCTTGGTCCGCGGCAGCGCTCGCCGCCCTGGCCTGCCGGCGCGCCTCGGAGCTGCCGAGCCTGGGCGGCGTAGGTAGCTTCAGCTTGACCGATCAGGCCGGGCGCCCCTTCACGCCGCAGGCGTTGAGCGGGAAGGTTTGGGCGGCCGCGTTCATGTTCACTCGCTGCCCCACCGTCTGCCCGCGCATCACCCGCCGGATGCGGGCCCTGCAGCAGGCGGCCAAGAGAGACGGCGTAGCGCTCGAGCTCGTGAGCTTCAGCGTCGACCCCGAGCACGACACGCCCGAGGTGCTCCGGGCCTACGCGCAGAAGTACGAGGCCGATCTGGCGACTTGGCGCTTCCTCACCGGTGACGTGGAGGTGATGCGCAAGACGTCGGAGCAGGGCTTCAAGCTCGCGTTCGAGGGCAAGCCTACGCCCTCCGCGGAGCATTTCGGGTTGATGCACGGCTCTCACCTCGTGCTCGTCGACGGCGCCGCACAGATTCGCGGTTATTACCGCACGGGTGAAGACGAGCAGATGGCGCAGCTTCTCAAAGACGCCGCGCTCCTGACGTGAGGCAGGCCGCCAGAGCGGCGTTACTCTGCGGCGACCGGCGCGTCCGTGTCGGCCGCTTCGGCTTCCGGACGGCGCGGGTAGCGCATGCGCTGCGGCGTCGCGATCTCGATGATGCCCAGCTTGTCGAGCAGCACGATCACCGGGTAAGTCGGGTCGATTTCGAACTTACGGGCCGCGAAGTTCGGGCTCATCGAGAACTCGTGGTGGTTGTTCTGGAAGAGCTCGCCCGCGGTCAGGAAGTCGAAGGCCAGCGTGTTGCGCGACACGTCTTTGCTGTCGTAGTTGCGGTAGCCATACTTGTGACCGCACCAGTTCACGATCGCGCCGTGGATGGGGCCCATGATGAAGTGCGCGGGCAAGAGCGCGAACAGCCACGGGCTCGTCGCGAACTTCACGTAGAAGGCCGTGTAGAGCCCGATCCACGCCAAGCGGGCCAGCCAGTTCTGTCCGAGCTTCTCCAGCGCAGGCCAGCTCGGCAGGTTGCCGTCGAAGCGCGGCTCGGGAGCTTCGCGATAGTAAGCAAAGCCGTCGTAGCGCTTCTTCGTAGCCAGCATCATCGTAAACACGTTCTTGTAGAAGACCGGCGAGTGCGGGTCTTTCTCGGTGTCGCTGTAGGCGTGATGCATGCGATGCAAGATCGCGTAGCCGCGCGGCGACAAGAAGCTCGACCCCTGCGAGATGTACGTCAGCAGGAAGAAGAACCGCTCCCAGCCCTTCGACATGCGAAACTGCTGATGAGCGCCGTAGCGATGGAGGAAGAAGGTCTGGAAGAAGACCGAGACCTGCCAGTGGACGACGAAGAACACGAGGACGGGGAGCATGTGACAGCCGAAAGCTACGGGAAGGATGGCCAGCCGGCGGTCATTCTTGTGTCATTTGGGGCGGTTAGACGGGGCTGGAGCAGTCGGAGCGGAAGTCTCGCCAGGAGCCGGCCATTCCTTGCGGAAATCGCGGAAATGGTTAGAGTGCGCGCTTCACTTTGACTGAAACTGCGGAAAACAGGCCCCTCGTGGGAGTGATCATGGGCTCTTCCAGCGATTGGGAGACGATGCGCCACGCGGCAGAGACGCTCGCCGAGCTCGGGGTCCCGCACGAGGTCAGAGTCGTGTCGGCTCACCGCACGCCCGACCTGATGTTCGAGTACGCCGGCAGCGCGGAGGGTCGGGGGCTCGAGGTGATCATCGCGGGGGCGGGTGGCGCCGCGCACTTGCCGGGGATGGTGGCCGCCAAGTCCGCGCTGCCCGTCTTGGGCGTGCCGGTGCAGAGCCAAGCGCTGAGCGGGATGGACTCGCTGCTGTCGATCGCGCAGATGCCGGCCGGCATCCCGGTCGGCACGCTCGCCATCGGCAAGGCGGGGGCCGTCAACGCCGCGCTGCTCGCAGCGTCGATCGTCTCCAACCAACGGCCGCAGATCCGCCAAGCGCTCCACGGTTATCGGCAGGCGCGCACGCAAGCCGTCCTCGACAAGCCCGATCCTCGCGCGTAGCAGTAGCTGGAGAGCGAGATGAGCGAGGGCCGAGCGGGCGCGAAGACGACTTTGGGTGCTCGCATCGGCGTGCTGGGCGCAGGTCAGCTCGGGCGCATGTTGGGCCTCGCCGGCCGCGCTCTCGGCTTCGAGCTCGTGTTCCTCGATCCCAGCCCTCTCTCGCCGGCGGCGGCGGTGGGCGAGCACCTGGTGAGCGACTACGCCGACGGCGCCGCGCTCCTCCGGCTCGCGGGCTCGGACGTAGTGACCTTCGAGTTCGAGAACGTACCGGTGGCGGCCGTCAAGGCGCTCGAGGGCCGGGTGCAGGTGTACCCATCGTCCGCCGCGCTCGAGGTCGCGCAGGACCGCCTGAACGAGAAGAGCTGCTTTCGCGCGCTCGGCATCGACACGCCGCCCTTCGAGCCGGTCAACACGTGGTCGGAGCTCACGGACGCGCTCGAGCGCGTCGGGCTGCCCGCCGTGCTCAAGACACGCCGCCTCGGCTACGACGGCAAAGGGCAGGCGGTGCTGCGCTCGCTCGACGACGCCAAGCGCGCGTTCGACGAGCTCGGCTCCGTGCCGCTGATCCTCGAAGGCTTCGTGCGCTTCGAGCGCGAGCTGAGCATCATCGCAGTGCGGAGCTCGACGGGGGAGACGGCGTGTTACCCGCTCGTCGAAAATCATCACGCGGGCGGCATCTTGCAGAAGACGCTGGCGCCAGCCCCGGGCATCACGAGCGAGCTGCAGCAAGCCGCGAGTCGGAGCGTCGAGAAGCTGCTCGCGCACCTGGATTACGTTGGCGTGCTGGCGCTCGAGCTGTTCGAGGTGGGCGGGGCGCTGCTCGCGAACGAGATCGCGCCGCGCGTCCACAACACCGGGCACTGGACCATCGAAGGCGCGCGTACGAGCCAGTTCGAGAACCACCTGCGCGCGATCCTGGGCCTGCCGCTCGGCAGCACGGAGCCGCTGTCGCTCTCGGCCATGCTGAACATCATCGGCATCGCCCCCGAGCCCGCGCGGATCCTGGCCGTGCCCGACGCGCACCTGCACTGGTACGGCAAAGCGCCGCGCCCTGGGCGCAAGGTGGGCCACGTCACCGTTCGCGCGCCCGACGCCGACACCCTCGCGCAGCGCGTCGCAGCGCTCGAGCGCGTCATCGCGCGTCCCTAGAACGCCGCTCGGCGTTCTAACCCTTTCCTGGTGGGGGCAGCGCGCGCCGCCCCGTCTTGTAGAGGGTTTGGCCCTGGCTTACTTGAAGTCTTTGGTGGCGGGGCCGAGCAGCGTGCCGCACATGGTCTTGCAGCGCGTGTCCTTCTCGCCGCATGTGCAGGTGCCCTCTTTCTTTTTCTTGAGGACCTCCTTCATTTCGTCGACCGTGAAGGTGGCGAGCCGCTCGACTCGGTCCATCTTCCATTTCTCTTTGCGCTGCTTGGCGGTCAGCGGCTCGGTCGGCTTGCCATCGGGCTCCGCGCAGCAGCGGAAGCCCAAGAAGTAGTAATAGAAGCCCTCATCGTGGGTGTAGATCTTGGGACGGCACTGGTTGCGCACGCCTTTGTACCAAGGCCCGCCGCTGTGAATGCTGTCGTATTTCCCCTTGAAGCCGGCCTCGTTGTAGCTCTCGCTCTGGATGACTTCGTCGGTGTTGCCCGGTAAATCGGCGACCCCATAAGGGCTGACGCACTCCGGCTGGCTGCCGTTTCGCACGCCCTTCCACAGCCGTGCCAGCTCCGCCGGATCGCGCGCGGCGACCTTCTTCATGTCGGGCGCATCCCACTCGACGTCGCCGTGGCATTTGTTCGTGTCGCGCGTGTAGCCGTAAGGGAAGGGGAGCATCTCGGGGCCTTCGCAGGCGAGCGTCCATTCGCTCTCCGTGCATAGGCGCTTGCCGACCGCAGCGCATTTGACCTGCGCTTGGTGGAATTTGTTCATGACCTCGGAGCGTGCGCCCTTTTCGTTCGGCCACGTGTACGTGTCCATGCAGTAGCGCTTCTTCACCTTCTGCCCGACGCAGGTGCTCTTCGGCTCGAACTCTTCGCACACGTCCTTCTTGTTGGACTTGTCGTGCCACTGCTTGAGGCACTTGTGCTCGACCTTGGTGCAGTACTCGCCGTCGATGAGCTGCATCCCTTCCGGACAGGCGCTGTCGTCTGCGTCGGCCGGGCTCCTGTTGACCGTCTTCTCGCGGCCAGGGCTCGGCTTCGATAGAGGCTTTCCGGCGGCGTCGACCCCGTCGGCAACCTCGGCCGGCGCCAGCTCTGCGGACGCATTCGTGCTCGGGCTCGGGGTAGGCGGCACCGCCTGTGCGCTCGAGGGCGGGCTCACGGGCTCGGCCGCGATCGACCCCGGCGGCGCCGGCGTGGCGGCGCAGGCGACGTAAGTGAAATAGACGAAACCGAGGGCGATGGCGCGGCGCATGGCGGCCGGACCCTACAAGAAAACGCCGCCTGCTACCAAGCGCGCGGGTTGCTCCGACCGCGACCCGAGCACAAGATGGCGGAGAGGCGCCCTGGGTATGCAAGTCATTCGCCGCGTCGGCCTGATCGGTGACGTGCACGCCGAGCACGAGGCGCTCGCCTTCGTGCTGCGCGAGTTGAACGGGCTCGGCGTCGATACGCTGCTCCAGGTCGGAGACATCGCCGACGGCCCGGGTGATTTGAACGCCGCCGTCGCGCTGCTGCGCGAGCATCGCGTGCTCGCGGTGCGGGGCAACCACGAGCGCTGGCTCCTCGGGAATCAGCTGCGGGAGCTGCCGCACGCGACGCGGCTCGATAGCGTGCTGCCACCGGTCGCGCAGTACCTGAGCGAGCTCCCCGCCGTCCGCGAGTTTCGATCGCCGCGTGGGCACGTGCTGCTCTGCCATGGCCTCGGCACGAACGACATGGTCGGGGTCAAGCCCCACGAGGAGGGCTACGACATCACGTCCAATACGGACCTCCAGCGTCTCATCGCGGAACGCCGTTACCGCTTCGTATTGAACGGCCATACTCACCGGCCCATGCTGCGCACGTTCGGGCCGCTCACCATCATCAACGCCGGCACGCTGCTTCGCGATCGCGAGCGCTGCTTCTCGGTCGTTGACTTCGAGCGCGGCGAATTGCTGCGCTACCGCAGCGCCGCGGGGCAGCCTTGCGACCAGCTCAGCGCATGGACGCTGGAGCATCAGCGGCTGACCGATTCGCCGTCAGAGCCATTCCGCGATCCGATTTAAGACAGGCGTAGGTAGCTCGCTTTCGAAACCCAAGGCGCGTCGCCGCGTCCGTCAATTCTTGAGCGCCCCTCAACTAACGGGCGATTACAGCAAGGCGGTTTTGATGCGGGAAAGATTTGTTGAGTAGCCACTCAAGGGGCTTGCGCGGTCCTCGATATCGCCCCATGTAGGCCACAGCTTCGAATCACAGAATCGACACGAACGATGGACGGTTCCCTCCCTTCTTCGCAGGCATTTGCCCCTGAGCTGGTGACGCAGGCCGACGAGGTTTCGCGCAAGCTCCGCGGAGGAGTTTGGGAGCGCAGCGAGCTGGCTCGCAGCGTCTATGCGGCCACTTTGTCGGTTGGCCGCTGGCTCTCGGACCGAGGCGTGACGCCCAATTCGCTGACGTACACGGCCCTTTCACTGGCGCTCGTGTCCGGCGTCGCGGCCGCGCTAGGCCTGTATCTCTTGGCGGCGGTCGCCCTCATCGTCAGCGGCGCGTTCGACCTGCTCGACGGCATCGTGGCGCGGGCCGCGCATCGCAGCTCGCGTTTCGGCGCGCTGCTGGACTCCACGGTCGACCGCTTGGCAGACGCTTTGCCGCTCCTCGGGCTCGTCGTCGCTTGCTCCGGGAGCGCGCTGGCGCGTGTGGTGCTCGTGTTCGCGATCATCACCGGCTTCGCGGTCTCTTACGTGCGGGCGCGCGCGGAGGGCCTCGGCGTGAGCCTGCCGCCGCTCTTCATGCGCCGCGCCGAGCGTCTGGTGCTCTTGCTCGCAGCGCTGGTCGTCGGCTCGATCACCGCTCCCGGCTTCCCGAGCGAAGTGGCGATGCTCTCCATCATCGGGGTGATGGCCCTGCTGAGCATGGTAGCGGCTATCTGGGCACTTCGCGCCGCCTACGTGGCGCTGGAGCTCGACGAGCTCCCCGTCGTCAGCGCCCCAGCAGCGCCGACGCCGAGTAGGCCATAGCCCCCGCGACGACGCCGGCGAGCAAATCGTCCGCCATGATGCCAACGCCGGGCGGCTCCAAATGTTGGACGGAGTCGATCGGTCCCGGCTTGGTAATATCCAGAACCCGGAACAGGCCCAGCGCCAGCAAGCGAATACCGAGCCCACAGCCGCTGACCATGCCCATTGCGATCAACGTGCCGCACACCTCGTCGATGACGACCTTCTGCGGATCTTCGATGCCTTCGGCCGCCGCCACTCGGTTCGAGGCCCAAATGCCTGACAGCGAGAGCCCGACGACGACCGCCGCGTGCGGGAGCGGGCCCAGCGCCGAGAGCGCGAAATGCAGGGGCACGGCGCCGATCGACCCCACCGTTCCGGGGGCTACAGGGGAGAGGCCGCAGCCGAACCAGGTGGCGAGGAGTCGAGCAGGGAGGGCGGCTTGAGCCATGAGGCGAACGTAACACGGCAGCGCCCGCCGTCACGCGCGGGCCTGCTGCGGCATCGGCAGTTGATATCGCGCGTCTTCCCGGTCGTACCCGTGCTCTACGTGCTGGTGATCGCCGGCATCGGTGACCTGCGCGTGGAGCACGTCGGGCTGCTCGTGGTGGTGCTGGCGCTGTCGGCCTTCGGGCCTCGGTCGCGGGCCTTCTTGAGTGACATCACGCCGTACGTGCTGGTCGCGATCGGTTACGACATGGTTCGTTACGCGCGCCACGTGTTCGTGACGTCGGACCGCGTGCTCGGCTGCGGCCTGCGCGAGCTCGAGCTGTCGACGTTCGCGGTCGCCCCCGGTACGACGCTGCAGGACTGGTTTCAGCGGCACCACACGCCGTTCTGGGACCTGGTGTTCGCGGTGCCGTACACCGTGTTCGCGTACCTCGCGCTGATCTACTCGGCGTACCTCTACTTCGTCGATCGACCGCGCATGCGGCGCTACCTGTGGTCGTTCGCCATCGCGAATTTCATTTCGTTCGTGGTGTGGATGGTCTTGCCCGCGGCGCCGCCTTGGTACATACGCGAGCACGGCTGTCAGATCAGCATGAGCGCCCTGCCGAGCGCCGCGGGGCTGTTGCGCGTGGATCAGCTCTTCGGCATGCACTACTACGAGAACCTCTATTCGCGCGCGGCGTCGGTGTTTGGCGCCATGCCCAGCATGCATTGCGCGTACCCGATGCTCGGCCTGTTGACGGCCTGGCGCTCCGCGACCTGGAAGACCAGGCCTATTCACGTGCTGTACGCAGTCACCATGTTCGTCGGCTCCAACTACCTCGACCACCACTGGATCTGGGACGGCATCGCGGGGATCTCGCTGGCGATCGTCGCGGTATGGTTGTCCAACAAGCTGCTGAACGACCGCGTCGAGCGCGGTGCCGCCTCGCCGTTGGCGGAGGCGGCGTGACGCCCGCCACGGGCGAAGGCGGCCGGACGAGCGAAGGTGGCCGGGTCGGCGCGCTGGTGCGCTGGCTGATGTTGCGTCATCGCTGGGTGCTCGCCGTCTCGGCGCTGCTCCTGCTCATCAGCGGCTATCGCACTGCGCTCACGTACAGCTCGCTCAAAAGTGAGCTCGAAGAGCTATTGCCGAGGTCGGCTCCCAGCGTGTCGGCCATCGCCGAGCTGCGCCGGCGGTTGCCGGGCATTCGCTTCCTCGGCGTCGTCATCGAAATCGACGAACCCGAGCAATCGGCGAGCGCCGAGCGCTTCCTCGATCAGCTGGCGGAGCGCGTCCGCGCCTATCCGCCCGACCTGATGCGCAGCGTCCGCCTCGATACCTCCGCTGAGCGCGCGTTCGCCGAGCGCTACGCGCTGCAGCTGATGGATCCTTCGGACGTGCGCAGGCTGCGCGAGTCGGTCGAGGCGCGGCGGGATTTCGAGGTCTCGCGTGCGATGGGCAGCGATCTCGACGACGACGACCCGGATAACAAACCGCCGGAAATACCGCTCGAGGAGCTGAAGCGCAAATACGAGGCGCGCTTCGGCGGCTCGGTCGCGCTGCGCAAGTCCGACCGCTTCATCTCGCCCGACGGCAAGGCTCAAGCCTTGCTGGTGCAGACCAGCTCTCAATCCACGGGCTTCGAGTACGACGCGCGGCTGCTCGAGCGCGTGCAGGCCGACGTCGCCGCGCTCGGCGGGGCACCGCGCGGCACGCGCCTCGGCTACGCGGGTGACGTGGCGACTCGCGTGGAAGAGACGCACGGGCTGGCGACGGATCTTGGTGTGTCGAGCTTGGTGGTCGGGCTGCTCGTGATTGGCGGCTTGGTTTGGTTCTACCGCTCCTGGGCGGCGCTCGTCGTGCTGTTCGTGCCGCTGATGCTCGGCACGTGCGCCGGCTTCGCGCTCGTCGCGCTTCCGCCGCTGTCGATCCGCTACCTGAACACGAACACGGCCTTCTTGGGGTCAATCGTGGTCGGCAACGGCATCAACAGCGGCATCATGCTGCTGGCGCGCGTCCAAGAAGAGCTCGCCATCGGTCGCCCCGTGCGGGCCGCGGTGGTCACGGGCATCGTCGAGAGCTGGCGCGCCACGTTCGCGGCCGCGCTCGCCTCCGCCGCCTCCTACGCTTCCCTGATCTTCACGGATTTCCGGGGCTTCAATCAGTTCGGGTGGATCGGCAGCTTCGGCATCGTGATGTGCTGGGTCACAGTGTACCTGCTCCTGCCGCCGCTGTGCGTCCTGCTCGGTGAGCGGCTGCGCCCGCCCGCCCCCGCCGCGTCTGCGGTCAGCGCCGCGCCGCGCCCGTCGATCGCGGGGCGGGTGGCCGAGCTCACGATGCGCTATCGCCGGACGGTGTTGGTCGCGCTCGTGGCGCTGGCGGCGGTCTCGGTCGCGGGGCTCGTGGATCGCCGGGGCGATTGGATCGAGTACGACCTGTCCAAGCTGCGCCGCAAAGACTCGTGGGAGAACGGCGAGCGCTACTGGGGCAAGCGGATGGACGCAGCGACCGGCCGCTACCTCACGCCCACCGTGGTGATGGCCGCCGACGCGCGCGACGTTCCCCGGCTCGAGGCGAGGCTGCTCGACTTGATGAAGAGCGGCGGCGCTGGCGACCTGATCGCCGAGGTGCGAAGCTCGCAGCAGATCTTGCCCGACGCGCGCGTCGAGTCGATCGCCGAGGCGAAGCTGCTGAAGGCCGCCATCACGCCCAAGCTGCGCGCGCAGCTCAAAGAGAGCGAGCGGTCCCAGCTCGATACCGCGCTGTCCGAGGCGTCGCTCGTGCCCTTGTCAGCGGCGGATCTACCCGAAGCGCTCGTCGCAGGGCTGCGTGAGCGCGATGGCGTGATCGGGCGAAGCGTGCTGATCTTCCCGAAGGTCGGCGGCGGCACGTGGCAGGCCGAGCGCCTCGCCGCGTTCGCGCGCGACGTTAGGGCTGCGGCCGGGGAGGCGTCCGCGATCGCGGCCGGCCCGCTGCTGCTCTCGAGTGATTTGGCGCACGCCATGCGTGAGGACGGGCCGCGCGTCACGCTGCTCTCGTTCGCTTGCGTGATCGCGATCTGCATCGGCGCGTTCGGCGTCGTCGGGCGCCAGGCTTGGATTTTCTCGGGCATGTCGGTCGCGACCCTGCTGCTCGGCGTCACGTTCATGCTCGGTATGCTGGCGTGGACGGGCGCGAAGCTGAATTTCTCGAACTTCGTGGCCCTGCCGATCACGTTCGGCATCGCCGCTGACTACTCGATCAACATGCTGCGCCGCTTCCAGTCGGAAGGGGAGAGTACCGATGAGGGGCTCTCCGAAACGAGCGGCGCGCTGGCCCTGTGCTCGGCGATGACGGTGATCGGCTGGGGCGCGCTGCTGCTGGTGGAGAACCAGGCGCTCTTCTCTTTCGGCGTGTTCGCGATCAGTGGCGAGCTGACGTCGCTCGCAACTGCCGTGCTCGCGCTGCCCGCGTTCCTGGCTTGGCGAGCGTCGAAGGCTACAGCCGCGTCAGCAGCGCGCAGATCGCCCCGCCCGGACAAGGCTCCGACGGCTCTGGGATGAGCTTGCAGCTCTCGGGCACGGCTACCATCACCTTGGGCGTGTTCGGATCAGCGTTCCAGGATGAGCTCGGTCCCCACTTCAGCTTGGGCTTCTCGAGCTCACCGACGAAGCGCACCTCGCACTCGGTCACGAAGCGGGCCAGCTTCTCTGGCAGGAGGTTGCCGGGCGGCTCGATGTGCAGGCGCGTGGCGAGCGCTGGCGTCGCCCACAGACCCGCCACCATCACCAAGCGGTTGTCGTTCCAGGTGCGGTAGGGCTGAATGATGTCGGCTTTGTTGTCGTCGAGCGGGGCGCCCGGCTCGCGAGGCCAGACCTCGGTCTCGCTCTTGTGGCCGCAGTGCTTGCCCTCGAACTCTTGGTCGGCGGCGCACGCCAAGCCCGCGTAGTCGGCGGTGACGAGGGTGATGCGCAAGGTGGACTTGCCGCCGACCTTCCACTGCGACACCTCGGACTTCGGTGGCTCTTTGGGCTCGAGCTGGCTGCCCAGACAAGACATCGGCAAGATCGTGAGGGTGCCGATGATGGCTGCAGCCGTGAGGTACCTACCGCTGATGACGGGCGTCTCTTCGACGACCGGGGGCCTCTTGGCCTTGGCCTTGGCTTTGGGTTTGGCGGGGACCGCGGGCTGGCTGGCCGTCTTGGGCTTTTCGCTCTCGCTCTCGCTCATGTGGGCGCGTTTGATAGCTCAAAAGCTGGCTAGACACTAACCCCATCGAGTCGAGCCCCAGGCGCGCCTTCCGACTGCGCAAATTTGGCCCATTTGCCGCGCCGCTGGCGCGAGGAAGGACGCCCGATGATGGACGTCCCCGCCATCCGTTATATCCTTGGACGTTCTTTGGGCTCTTACAGCGAGGTTGCTCATGGCCGTGCGCCCCTTCACCTGCTCGTCCGTGTCGATTTTGGGGGGAGCGGCCTGCGCTCTCGGCCTGCTGGCGGGCGCGCTGCCAGCGGAAGCTGCGACGCTCTCGGCCGCGGCCGCCGCCGACCTCGAGATCGAGCCTTACATCGAGGGCCTCGCTGGGCCGACCGACGTCGCGGTGCTGCCTGACGGTCGCGTCGTCGCCATCGAGCGCACGGGCAATGTGTACACCAAGCCCCTCGGTGACGGAGAGCTGCTCGAAGATCGCATCGATGTGCTCTCGAACCGCGCCGAGCAAGGCCTCCTCGGGGTGGTGGCCGATCCGGACTTCGCGAGCAACCAGTACCTGTACTTCTACGCCTCGGCGGGTGAGAGCGAGGGTAGCCGCCACCAAGTCCACCGCTACAAGCTCGGCGCCGACGGCAAGCTGAGCGACATGAAGGTCGTCGTCGCGATGGGCTTGCGGGGCCCCGACAACCATAACGGCGGCGCGCTCGACATCTACCAAGGCAACTTGTACATCGGAGTAGGCGACACGGGGGCCAACTCGTCGCCGCCCACCAACAAGTTCAGCTCTTGCCTGAACATCGCCAATGGCAAGGTGCTGCGCGTGAGCCTGGCGGAGGCGACGCTCGGGCAGCCAGCTGATGACAACCCGCTCGTGGCCGAGGCGATGGTGACGAGCTGCGACTCGCCTCGCGAGGCGTTCGGCCTGGCTGCGCCAGAGAAGCGCGTGTTCGCGTGGGGCTTCCGCAACCCCTTTCGATTGTGGGTCGACCGCACCACGGGCCTGGTATGGGTGGGCGACGTCGGCGAGCAGAGCCGCGAAGAGGTGAGCGTGATTTCCAAAGGCGACCACGCCGGTTACCCGTTTTGGGAGGGGACGAAGGAGTGGAAGCAGGATTTCGTCCCGCCGAACGGCGGCTGCATGGGCATGGCGCCGGCAACGGCTTGCGTCGCGCCGATCGTGGACTGGGCGCGCGGCAGCGGTGGCTCGGCGATCGGCGGCCGCATCCTCGACGGCTGTGGCTGGCCCGCGGCGTGGAAGTCTCGCTATATTTTCGGCGACCACGAGCAGGGTAAGGTGTGGACGATCGACGTCAACGCGGCACGAAACGCGATGGTCGAAGGTTCGCAGAAAGACTTCGCGTCGACCACGGAGATTCGCTCGCTGCGCATGGGCACAGACAACGCGCTCTACCTGGTCGAGGGCAGCGGCACGGTGTCGCGGGTCACGGCCAAGAATACGACCACGACGCCTGGATCGTGCAAGGCGGTCGACGGCGGCGACTCCGGCGTTGGCGGCAACGGTGCTGGCGGCGACGCTGGCACCTCGCCGGGTGGTAGCGATGGCGTTGCGGGCACGCTCAGCGGCGGCAGCCCGAGCGCCGGCTCGGCGGGCTCGTCGGCGGCCGGCGGGGGCGGCAATGGAAGCTCGTCCGACGGCGGCTGCGGCTGCCAGGTGGTCGGCGGAGCGTCGACCTCGCTGGCCGGGCTCGGCGCGCTCGCCGCGGCGCTGGGGCTCGCGCTTCGCCGTCGGCGTCGCGCCGCGTGAGGGGCAGTAGGTCGATGCGTATCTGGCAATGCCTCCTGGTCGGGTCCACGCTCGTGGCGGGGCCGCTCAGCTGCGCAGACGGCGCCGGCGACGACGTGGGTCGGGGCGGCCAAGGCGCGAGCGCTGGCGCCTCCGCTGGAAGCACCATGGCCGCTGGGGAGGGCGGCTCGACGGGCGACAATGGCGGCGGTGGCGGGACCGCGGCAGTGGGCGCTGGCGGCGCGCCCACGAGCGCCTGCGTCGTCGCGAAGAATGACGCGGAGGTGCCGATGCTCTTGAGCGAAACGGGCTGCGTCGACATGGACGACCCGAGCCAGCCCGCCCCCGGGCTCGTTCCTTATTCGGTGCTGAGCCCGCTCTGGTCCGACGGCGCCGACAAAGAGCGCTTCCTGCGCATCCCCGACGGGCAGAAGATCCGCGTGCTCGACTGCGTGACCGAGCCCGACGACTGCAAGCCTCCCGGCGAAGGAGGCATCGGCGCCCAAGAGGGCCACTTCATCCTGCCGATCGGCACGGTGCTGGTGAAGTCGTTCGCCCTCGACGGCAAACGCATCGAAACGCGCCTGCTGATGCGCCGCAGTAAGCTGGTGTGGAAGGGCTTCAGCTACGAGTGGAACGATGCCGGGACAGAGGCCACGCTGCTCCCCGACAACCTCGAGGGCAAACAAAAGCCCGTCGGTCCCGACGCGCAAGTTTGGCACTACCCCAGCCGAACGCAGTGCCTCGAGTGCCACACCCGCTATGCGGGGAGCTCACTCGGGCCCTCCACGCAGCAGCTGAGCTCGGATTTCGCTTACGCCGAGGGCAGCATGAATCAGCTCGAAAAGCTCGACGCGCTGGGCTTGTTCGAGAGCCGTCCGAAAGCGCTTCCCGGCTACCCCGACCCCGCCGACGAGGGCCTGCCCGTGGACGCGCGCGCTCGCTCCTACTTGCAAACCAACTGTGCCATTTGCCATCGACCGGGGGGCGACGCCGGCGTGGGAAACTTGGACCTGCGCTTCGCGACCGCGTTCGCGGAGACCTCCTTGTGCGACGAGGTGGAGCGGGACGCGGGCGACGTGCCACCTTTCCGCCTCGTCCCCGGCAGGCCCGAGCAATCCACGCTATCTTTTCGGATGCACGCTGTCGACGATCTGCGAATGCCTGAGCTGGGCTCGAACGTCGTCGATGAAGAGGGCTCCGCGCTCATCGACGCCTGGATCACCGCTATGCCCGCCAGCGCTTGCCCCGATCAACCGATGCCGTAAACCTCGGCTGTCGTCATGCCCGAACATGCCGTGGTGCTCCAGCGCTTCGTGAGCCAGAGTTGGCCCGGCGCCGCTGCGTTCTTCGAGCGCGCCGAGCCCGAGCTCGCGAGGCCGGACGGTCTCGGGTTTCGCGCGCTGTTCGCCAGCGTGCCACGGCGCCTCGGGGCGCTCCGGGGAGCGCGGCCAGCGGCGCCGCTCGAGCTCCCCGAAGCGCGTGCCCACCTCCTCCTCACCGATTTCGCTCGCGCCGCGCTGCTCGCCAAGGCGGTCGGGGCCGCCGCGCCCGACCGCGCCGCGGAGCTTCACCTGCGCCTGTTCGAGAGCGGTGAGATGGGCGAGCAGGTGAGCATGCTTCGCACGCTTTGCCTGCTGCCGGACCCGGCGCGCTTTCTCGATACGGGCGTCGCGGCGTGCCGCACGAACTCTCTCGACGTGTTCGAGGCCATCGTCTGCGAAAATCCATTTTTGGCCCAGCATTTCCCGGCGCTGAGCTTCGACCAAGCGGTCATGAAGGCCATCTTCATGGGCGTCTCCGTGCAGCGAATCGAAGGCCTCCACGCGCGCATCACCCCGGAGCTGTCGCGCATGGCGCGCTCCTACGCGAGCGAGCGCCGCGCCGCGGGGCGCCCCGTGCCCGATGACGCCACCTACCTCATGAGCTACGGAGCCTGACGATGCTGTTCGATCCCCACATCCACATGACGTCGCGCACGACCGACGACTATCAGGCGATGGCCGACGCCGGTATCCGCGCCATCGTCGAGCCTGCCTTCTGGCTCGGTCAACCTCGCACGCACGTCGGCAGCTTCGAGGACTATTTCCTGTCGCTGCTCGGTTGGGAGCGCTTTCGCGCGTCGCAGTTCGGGATTCGCCACCTCTGCACGATGGGCCTCAACCCCAAGGAGGCGAACAACAGCCGGCTCGCCGACGGCGTGATGGAGCTGTTGAAGCTGTACGTCGAGAAAGACGGCGTGGTCGCGGTGGGGGAGATCGGCTACGACGACGTGACCCCCGCAGAAGAGAAGTACTTCGCCGCGCAGATCGAGCTCGCCAAAGACGCGGGGCTGCCGATCTTGATTCACACGCCCCACCGCGACAAAAAGCGCGGCACCGAGCGCACGCTGGCGCTCGTCAAAGCGAGCGGCATCGCGCCCGAGCTCACGCTCATCGATCACAACAACGAGGAGACGCTGGCGGCCGTGCTCGACTCCGGCTGCTGGGCGGGGCACTCCATCTACCCCGCGACGAAGATGGACGAGCAGCGCATGGTGACGCTGGTGCAGCAGTACGGCGCCGAGCGTATCCTGATCAACTCTGCCGCTGATTGGGGCGTGAGCGATCCGCTCAAGGTGCCGAAGACCGCGCGAGCCATGCGTGAAGCGGGCATCAGCGAGCAGGCCGTGAGCACGATTTGTTGGACGAACCCCGTCAGCTTCTTCGCGCAGAGCGGCCGCTTCGACGTGAAGGACTTCGGGGTCGAGCTCTCGGTGGATCAGCGCGAGCTGTTCCAGGGTAACTCGGTGCTGCGCGGGCAATCGCCGCGCACGGACCCGAAGTAAGCGGGCTCGCGGCTTGCAACCGACCTTGGTCTTGAACGTCGTGGGGCTCACCCCCGGCTTGATCGGCGAGCATACGCCAGCGCTCCGGGCATTCCGCGACGCGCACGCGCTGAGGCCGCTCCGTACGACCTTGCCCGCCGTGACCTGCTCGGTGCAGTCGACGTTCGTGACCGGCAAGCTGCCGCGCGAGCACGGGGTGGTCGCCAACGGCTGGTATTTCCGCGACCTGTCGCAGGTGTGGCTCTGGCGCCAATCGAACCGCCTCGTCGCGGGCGAGAAGCTGTGGGACGAAGCCAAGCGCCGCGATCCGAGCTTCAGCGTCGCTAAGCTGTTTTGGTGGTACAATATGTACTCGAGCGCCGACATCTCGGTGACTCCGCGGCCGATGTACACGGCGGACGGTCGCAAATTGCCGGACGTCTATACCGACCCGCCCGAGCTCCGGGCCGAGCTCAGCGCGGCGCTCGGCACCTTCCCGCTGTTCAATTTTTGGGGGCCGCGCGCCGACATCAGCTCCACACGCTGGATCGCGCGCTCGGCCGAGCACGTGATCGAGCGCAGCGCGCCGACGCTCACCCTCGTGTATTTGCCCCACCTCGACTACGACCTGCAGCGCTTCGGTCCGCGCGATCCGCGCGTCGCGCTGGCGCTCGCGCAGGTCGACGCGGTCTGCTCCGAGCTGCTGGATTTGGCGCAGCGTCGAGGGCTGCGCGTGGTGGTGCTGTCCGAGTACGGTATCAGCGAGGTCAGCGGCGCGGTTCACGTCAACCGCGCGCTGCGCGAGGCGGGGCTGCTCCGCGTGCGTGAGGAGCTGGGGCTCGAGCAGCTCGACGCGGGCGCGAGCCGCGCGTTCGCGGTGGCGGACCACCAGATCGCGCACGTTTACGTGAAGAACGCGGCGGATCTGCCGCGCGTGCGCGCGCTGTGCGAATCACTCGACGGCGTCGAGCAGGTCTTGGATCTCGACGGTAAGCGAGCGGTCGGGCTCGACCACGAGCGGTCGGGCGAGCTCGTGCTCGTCTCGCGCTCCGATCGCTGGTTCAGCTACTACTTCTGGCTCGACGACGCGAAGGCGCCCGACTACGCGCGCACCGTCGATATTCACCTGAAGCCCGGCTACGATCCGGTGGAGCTGCTGCTCGATCCGGCCATCGCGCTGCCGACCCTGAAGGTCGGACGGAAGCTGCTGGCTCGCAAGCTCGGTTTTCGAAACCTGCTCGACGTCATCGCCCTCGACGCGACGCTCGTGAAAGGCTCGCACGGGCGGCTCACGGAGCGCGCTGAAGATGGCCCGCTCTTCATGTCTTCCGTGCCGGAGCTGCTGCCGGAAGGAGAGGTCGCTGCCACCGCCGTGAAGGACCTGCTGCTGCAGCACGTCTTCGACTGAGGGAACCTGCGACCGCGACCCGGCTCAAGTGCCGGCTCAAGTGCCGGGGATGCGCCGCTGCCATTTGAGGGTCAGCAAGAAGGCTCCGAGCGCCGCCAAGACGGCGAGGGGCGGCGCTGACAGCGCGATGAACAGCGCGTCGATCAGCGACGCGCCCGCGATGAGCGACACGACCGCCCGCGGGATCTGACCCGAGCCACCTTTGAGCGCGAAGCTCATCGAGCGCAAGCTCCAGCCGAGCAGCAGCGCCCAACACAAGAGGGGAAGCAGGCTAGGCACCTCGAGCAGCGCCCAGGCCCCCGCCAGCAGCGGGGCGAGCACGAGCGCCCCGACCCAAGCGCGCTCGAGCGCCCGTCCCGTCTCGAAGCGAGCGACGTGCGTGAGCCCGACGATGTAGAGCCACAGCGCGCCGGCGCCGAGCAGCACTCTCGGGCCCAGCGTGCCGGAGACCGCCAGCGCCGCCATCGCGTACAGTCCGGCTCGACACGCTCCCATCACGAGCGGAGACCAGGCGTGCCCCTTGTGCCAGCGGTTGTAGACCAGGATGGCCGCGCACGTGAACAGCGCGGCCAGGGGCGCGCCCCAGCCCGGCCGGGTCAGGCCCGCGAGCGTCGCGCCGCCGAGCAGCGCGAGACCCGAGCCGAGCAAGCCGTAGCCGAGCGTGAAGACCTGGCGCCGTGACGCCTCGCCGGCGGGGATGGGGCGGTCCGGGCGCTCGCGCCGATCGATATCAGCGTCGAAGGCGTCGTTCAAGAACATGCCGCCTTCGTAGAACGCCGAGGCGCACAGCAGCAGCACGCCGAGCTCGGCGGGACCGAAGGGCGCGCCGCTCAGCGCCGCTCCCGCCAGCACGTTGGACCAAACGGTGGGCAGGTTCGAGGTGCGGCCGAGCTTCAGCAGCGTGCGCAGCTTCAAGGCTGCGCTCGCTCTGGGCTGGCGCTCCACGCTTCGATCACGAAGCGGAGCTCACGCTCGATGGCGCGATCGAGCGGTACGTCGCGGAACGCCTCCGGCAAGACGTCCCAGGTGTAGGTCTCGACCTCGAGGTGAGGACAAGCGGGCGCGCGCGAAAGCTCGCTCAGGAGCGGCCGCAGATCGGCTTGCGTGCTCTCGAACCAACCGAGCTCGGCCAAGAAGATCGGGACGTGGAAGTGCACACGCCACTCGTCGCGTGAGGCCGGTAGCGACGCGAGGGCTTCAGGCAGATCGAGGAAGCGCTGCAGGCCCCCTCCGCCGCGCACGACCGTTTGATGCAAGTAGACTCCCTCCGCGAACGCGCTCAGGGCGCGCAGGCGCTCGGGCGTGGCCTCCGGCAAGCGCAGACCCGCGCTGAGCTGAACCTTGGGCACGGCGACGCCGGCGGCCTGCAAGCGCCGAAACGCCACGAGTGGCGACTCGAACTCCACCGAGGCGTGACACGTGTCGAGGCAAACGCCGAGGTGACGTCGGAGCAGGCGCTCCGCCTCCGCGGGCTCGATGTTGGCCCGCGTCACGAGCTCTCGGCGGGCGCTCGCGCTGAACAAGCGCTGCTCGAAGAAGCGGACGGCTTCGTCGGTCGTCTCCAAGAAGCAGCCGGGCTCGGGCTCGAGGGCGAGGGCGATGTGCCGGCCGCGGCGGCGCTCGAGCTCGACCAGCGTCGCGACGACCTCGATCATCGCGCTCGCCATCTGCGCCTCGGCGCGTGGCTCGAGGGCCGCGGGCTTGAAGCAGCCGGGCACGCTGCTGATGCTGCCGCTCACCCCGTCGGGCAAGAGCTCTGCCAGCACCCGCGCCAGGGCCTGGGTGTAACGCACTCGCTCCGCGCTGAGCCAGTCCGGCTGGTACACGCGCTCCTTCACGCGCGCGCCGTGGAACGCGCCGTAGGGAAAGCCGTTGATGGTGAAGCAGTACAGATCGAGCTCGCGAAGCTCGGCGGCGAAGCTTCGCAGCTCTCGCGGGTCTTGCAGCGCCTCCGCGGCGGCGGCGGCCAGACGCAGGCCGACGCCAAAAGGCTGCGTCGGCGCGACGGCAGCCTTGACCGCCACCACGTGGGCGCGAACCAGCGCCCGAACCTCCGCCAAAGTCTCCCCCGCGTGCACGTTGGTGCAGTACGTGAGGTGTGCGTCGTTGAGCTTGCCGAGGAGCATGACCTGCGGGGGAGGGGCGAGGCTTAGCGAACGCGAGCCGCCAGCCAGGCGATGGATGATGCGATCAGCTCGGCATCCATGTCACGCGCCTCGACGCTCGCGCCCACGTCGGTGAGCAGCGTGACCGACAGCGCGCCGCCGAGGTGCTCCTGAAACTCGCGTAGCCCTTCCAGGATCACGGATTGGCCGTCGCGCGTGGCGGAGAGCGCCGGGTCGAAGCTGGGCAGGCCGAGCGCGTCGAGCAGCGCGCAGAGCCTGTCGCGGGCGGCCTCCGCCAGCAGGCCTTTGGCGGCCGCGTAGCAAGCGTCGAGGGCCATGCCGATCGCTACCGCCTCGCCGTGACGCAGGCGGTGCTGCGTGAGCGTCTCGAGCTTGTGCGCCGCCCAGTGACCGTAGTCGAGAGGGCGCTTGCTGCCTCGCTCGAACGGATCGCCCCCGCTCGCGATGTGCAGCAGGTGCAGCTCGGCGCAGCGACGCACCGCGTGCTCGAGCGGCGCGCTGTGCCCTTCGCGGAGCGCAGCCGCGTTCTGCTCGAGCCAGGCGAAGAAATCGGCGTCGCGGATCAGCGCGACCTTGACGGCCTCGGCCAAGCCGGCGCGCACGTCGCGAAGGGGCAGCGTGGCCAGCAGCTCGACGTCGTTCACGACCGCGAACGGCGGCGCGAAGGTGCCGAGGAAATTCTTGGCTCCGAAGGCGTTGACCGACGTCTTCACGCCGACCCCGGCGTCGTTCTGCGCCAGCACGGTGGTCGGTATGCGCACGATCCTCACGCCGCGGTGAGTGGTCGAGCCGACGTAACCGACCGCGTCGAGCACCGCGCCGCCGCCGACGACGAGCAGCGTGGCCTGCTTGTCGAGCCGCGCCGCCGCGAAGCGAGCGTGGAGGTCGTCGCGCAGCGCGGGCTCGTTTTTGACCGCTTCGCCTCCGGGCACGACGTGGGGCGGGGCCACCAGCGAAAGCGAGGCCGCGTGGGCCGCGATGTAGCGCTCGACCTCGGCGCCCAGCGCGGGCCGGACCGCGACGAGCCCGCCGTCGAGCACCGCGAACACGGGGTGACGTCGCTCCGGCTCCCGCCGCGAGATGCACCAGGCCAAGGTCGGGTCGCTGGGCGTGAGCACGCCGCGACAGAAGACCACGGGGTAGTCGAATTCGACGCTGAAGCGCTGCTCGTGCAGCTGAGTCGGCCGGAAGCCGGACAGGGGCGATGGGCTCAAAGCAGCGCGGGAAAGCATAGCAGCAGATGGCAGAGGCGTACGGCGCGCTGGCCCATTAGGGCTGGCTAGAGGCCTTCTACGGCACTACGCTCCGGCCGTGGCAACCGAGGCTTGGCTGAAGACTTTTCTGGCCGATCATGGCGGTGTCGCCGGAACCGTGCATCTCCTTCAGGGTGACGTCCTCAAACTGGCGGCTCACGTCAACATTCCGCCGCCGGTCGTGAAGGTGACGGACATCATCCCCCGTGGCAAGGGCATGGCGGGCCTCGCGTGGGAGCGAGACGAGGTCGTGGCGGTTTGCAACCTCGAGAGTGATGCGAGCGGAGACGTTCGCCCCGGCGCCAAGGCGGTAGCGGCTCGAGCCGCGCTCGCCATTCCCGTGCACGCACCGGCCGGCGGTCTGCGGGCCGTGGTGGGTATCGCATTCATGGGTGAGCGCAATTTTTCTGAGCAAGAGCTGAAGGCGTTCGAAGGCGCCGCGGCGGCTTTGCCCGAATCGGGCTGAAGCGTCCGGCGCGGTCATGACGCCCAACACTTCGCGGAAGCGATACCGCTCCTTTCGTCGGGGCCATCGCGACGCCTCGGCGCGCCCGCTCGCCCCATCGTCGGGGCGCGAGGGCTACGCGCGCCGCTATGCTCGCTGGCTGCGCCCGCACGCCTGGCAGCTCGCGCTGCTCTTGACGCTGTCGCTGGTGGGCATCGCCATCGACATGGTTTGGCCTTTGGTGTCGGCGCACTTGATCGACGAAGTGATCATGAACGCCGACATGTCGACGGAGCGGAAGACGGCGGAGCTGGTGGGTTTCGGGCTGGGCATGGCGGGTCTGTTCCTGCTGGGGTCGGGCCTGTCGTGGGCGCGGAGCTTGCGGCTGCAGCTCGTCAACAGCCGCCTGGCGTTTCAGCTGCGCGCGGCGCTGTTCAACCGCGTCTTGCGCCTGCCGATGAACGACCTGACGGAGATGAAGACGGGCGGGATCCTGTCGCGCCTCTCGAGCGACGTCGACGCGACCACGGGGCTGCTACAGCAAGCGCTATTTTCGCCGGTTTTGGCGACGCTGCGCCTGATCGTGACGCTCTCGATCATCTTCACCCTCAACTGGCGCATCGCGACGGCGGTGCTGGTGGTGATGCCGCCGGTGCTGCTGGCGCAGAACCTGTGGGCGCGTCGCATTCGAGCGGTATGGAAGTCGATCGGTCAAGATCGCCAAGAAATCGACGCGCGCGTCAGCGAGGGCCTCTCGGGCGTGCGCGTCGTGCGTGGCTTCGGTCGCGAGCAGCGTGAAGAGCTCGCCTACGCGGTCGGTCACCATACGGTGATCCGCAAGCAGATGCTCGCGACGCGCACGCAGCGGTCGGTGGCGCTGATTTGGGAGCTCATGATGCCGCTGGCTCAGGTGACGATCATCACCTTCGGCGGCTACTTGGCGGTGAAGGGGCAGGCGACGGTCGGCGTGCTGATCGCGTTTCAAGGCTACCTGTGGCGGCTGCTCGAGCCCATCATGCAGATCTCGAGCTCGATCAGCGAAACGCAGCGCGGCCTCGCGGCCATGGAGCGCGTGTTCGAGGTGCTCGACAAGCGCCCGGAGAAGCCGGACCCGGAGGGGGCAGTGAGCGCGCCGCAGCGCGTGACGGAGCTGCGTTTTGAGCGCGTAACGTTCGAATATCGCTCGGGTTTGCCCGTTCTTCACGATTTCGATCTCGCGGTGCCTGGCGGCAGCGTGGTCGCGCTCGTGGGCGCGAGCGGCGCCGGGAAGACGACGGTCACGGACCTACTGGCGCGCTTTTACGACCCGACCGCCGGCGCCATCTACCTGAACGGGGTCGACCTCAGGCGCATCAAGCTGAAGAGCTTTCGCGCGCTGCTCGGCATCGTGCAGCAAGAGGTGTTCCTGTTCGACGGCACCGTCCGCGAGAACATCGCCTACGGTCGCATGCAAGCCAGCGACGAAGAGGTGCTCGACGCGGCCCGCCGGGCAAACGCCGACGAGTTCATCCGTAAGCTCCCCGAAGGCTACGATACGTTGATCGGTGAGCGCGGCGTCAAGCTGTCGGGCGGACAGCGCCAGCGCCTGTCGATCGCGCGCGCGCTGCTCGCGAATCCTCGAATACTCATCCTCGACGAAGCCACCAGCAACCTCGACTCCGAGAGCGAGCAGCTGATCCAGGCCTCGCTCGGCGAGCTCCTCCGCGATCGCACGACGTTCATCATCGCGCATCGGCTGAGCACGATCGCGCACGCGGATCGCATCGTCGTGCTCGATGGCGGCCGCGTCGTCGAGCAAGGAAACCACCGCGAGCTCATGGCGCGGGGCGGGCGCTACGCGGCGATGGTCAGCCGGCAAGCTACCGGTTCGATCGAGGCCGCGCAGTAGCGCGGACGCGCCGTCGCTCGCTATTCGGCGGTTTTGGGCCGGTCGCTCACTTGCTGCAGGCGAGGTGGGTGAGCACGCTCTCCCCGAGCTTCTGGTGGCCGAGCTTGCCGAAGTGCAGGCCGTCTTTGAAGGGAGCGGCCAGCTCGGGGCACAGCCGCTCCGGGTCGCCGCACGAGAGCAGCGCGTAGGCGTCCACGGCGCCTTCGACGCTCCCGCTCTGCGCCTGCGCCAAGATCCAGGCGTTCAGCGCTAGCGTGCTCTTGCCGCGCTCGGGCGTGAACCACTTCTTGAAGCCGCCCCAAGGGGCTACCGTGATGGCGAGCACGTCGACGTCGCGCGCCACGAGCTGGCGGTAAATGGCCCCCAGATCGGCTTGGATGCGGGAAAGCGAGCGATTCGCGGTTTGATCGCTGTAGAGATCATTGACGCCGCCAAACACGATCGCGTGAGAGTACAAGCGCCCCTTCGGCAGCACGTCCTTCTCCAGGCGTCGGCGCATCTGATTCACCATGAAGCCGCCCTTGGCTTGGTTGTCGACGCTCACGCTGGGGCAGCGCTCGCGCAGCAGACGCACGAACCCGCCACCTCCCACCGCCTCGTCGGAGAGTGAGTCGCCGAGCACGAGCACGCTCTCCACCCGCTTGCGCGCGACCTTGGCTTCCGGAGCCGAGGCCACCGGTAACAGGTCCGGCAGATGGAGCCGCCGGGGCAGAGGCGCCGTGTTGGGCGCGGGGGCGGGCGGGCGCTGCGACGCCGCGGGTGGAGGCGCGGGCGGCGCGTTCTCGCTCCGGCATGCGACCAGCAGCGAAAGCGAAGCTAGCGCCAGTCGAGTCGCGAGTCGTGTAGGCTGCGGCCGCTTCATGGGCGCGCGCGAAGTGTACCAAAAGACCAAGAAGGTTCCCGACTTGTTCTGGAACCGCTTCGTTTGTCGGCCCGTCGCGGCGGTGGTGGTCAGCGCGGTGAAAGACACCCGCGTCACGCCGAATCAGCTCACGCTGGCCTCGTTCCTGGTCGGCATGGCCTCGTCGGGGGCGTTGATCGCGCTGCCGGGTCACGCCGGGCTGGTGGCCGCGGTGCTCGTGTATCAGGCCTCGTACGTGCTCGACTGCGCGGACGGCATGCTGGCGCGCTGGCGCGGCGTCGCATCCCCCTCCGGACATTTGCTCGACTTTCTGATGGACGAGCTCAAGGCGTTCGCGATTTTAGCGGCCGCGGCCGTGCGCCTTCACCTCGAGCGACCGGAGCTCCCGTACCTGCTGGTCGGCCTCGGCGGTCTCGTCGCGCTCGCCTCGGGCATCGCGCTGACCTCCTTCTTGCGACACCCGGCGATCGCAGCTCCGCCCCGGGAGGGCGGGAAGCCTCCGAGCTCGCTGGGGCGGGTGGTTGGCCTGGTCGAGAGCGGCGCCAAGCTGGTGATCCACTACCCGTCGTATATCTTGTACGTGGCGCTGGCCGGGCACCTCGAGTGGTACCTGTTCCCGTACGTCGCGGTCAACGTGCTCTACGCCGGGCGCGCGCTGCTCGGGGTAGCGCTGCGCTTCGGACGCGCCTGAGTGAAGGTGGCGACGACGCCGGCCTCAACGTCGGCTGCGCCGCTCACGCTCGAGGTCGGCGAGGCGCGCGAGCACGCCGCGCGCGACGATCGTGAGCACGTGGTCGATGACCTTGTGGGCCTCGCGCGCATCGCCGCCGTACTCGAGCTTGCTGCGCGCGGTCTTGCCTTTCGGGAGTCGGCCCAGCGCCGTGCAGCGCACCTTCAGCACTCCCCGCTCCACGCTGAGGTCGAGCTGCTCGAGGTGGAAGCGGTAGGTGATGCGGGCTCCACGACCCGCGCCCCACTCGACGCGGTTTGCCTCGTGCTTCAGCACCTTGGTGAGCACTTTGCTCACTCGCTTCTGCTCGGGCACGTCCAGCGGCACGACCAGCTTGTCGAGCACGACGCGCGGACGACCCGCCGGTCCCTCGGCGGGCCCAATCAGCGCGGGCTCGGCGGCCGCGATCCGAGGCAAGCTCGCGGCCGCTGCCATCGAGCTGGCCAGGAACAGGAGAAACGCGCGCACGGCTCACTGCTAGACCCTGAAGCCGGCCGTGGCCAAGTTTCGACGGCCAAATTTGTGGCGGTCTTTGGGGAAGGGGCGTGGTAGCCCGTACGGAACGGCGCGGCTCGGTGCGCCAGCTCGTGACCACGATGCGGCGAGTCGTTCGTTGCTCTAAAAGGTGAGGATGTCCGGACCAGGAGCCCAGCCGCACGACCGCGATCCCCAAGGGCGCGCGCTGGAGCGTGACGTCATCGTCATCGGCGGCGGCGTGAACGGCGTAGGCGTGCTGCGCGACGCGACCCTGCGCGGCTTCAGCGTGGCCCTGTTCGAGCGCAGCGATCTGGCCTTCGGCGCGAGCGGTAACTCCAGCGGCATGATCCATGGGGGGCCTCGCTACCTGTCCTACGATCCCGACGTGACTTATTCGTCGTGCCTCGACTCGGGGCACATCCAGCGCGTCGCGCCGCACTTGCTGTTCCGGATCCCGTTTCTGATGCCGGTGTTCGAGCCGGAGGGCGTTCGCGCCCAGGCCATGCTGGCCGCTTATGACGGCTTCTTCACGCTGTACGACAAGTACCAGCCGCTCAAGGCGGGCAAGCCGCACGCGCGCCTGTCGGCTAGCGATTTGCAAGCGCTGGAGCCGGGGCTGCTGCCGTCACGAGGCGGTGTTTCCTTCGACGAGTGGGGCATCGACGGCGCGAGGCTCTGCGTCGCCAACGCCCGTGACGCGCTCGAGCGCGGCGCCGAGGTCCGACTTCACACGACGGTGACCGAGGTGCTGCGGCGCGAGGACGGCAGCGCCTACGGCGTGCGCTACCGCGACCGTCGTAGCGGCGAGACGGGCGTCCGCACGGCGCGTGCGATCGTCAACGCCACTGGAGCGTGGGCTCCGCTGACGGCCTCCCTGTCGGGGCTGGGCCCCGAGGCCGCGCGCTTGCGGCCGGGCAAGGGCATCCACGTCTTCTTGGATCGTCGCGTCACCAACTACGCCATCGTGGCCAAGGCCATCGACGGGCGTCAGGTGTTCTTGCTGCCGTGGCAGAACCTGAGCGTGCTCGGCACGACCGACGACGACTACTACGGCGATCTCGACGACGTCGTCGCGACGGGCGACGAGGTCCGCTACCTGTTTCAGGCCGTCGAGCGCGTTTTCCCCGGCATTCGTGAGGCGCGCGCCATCGGTACCTGGGGCGGCGTGCGTCCGACCCTGTACGGGTGGGGCGTGAACGAGGATCGTCTCTCGCGCGAGCACGAGATCCTCGATCACGGTGTGGACGGCGCCGACGGCCTGTACTCCATGGTCGGGGGAAAGCTGGCGAGCTACCGCTTGTTCGCCGAAGAGATGTGCGACGTGCTGGCGCGGCGGCTCGGGCGCCTCACGCGCTGTCAATCGCACGTGCTCGCGCTGCCCGGCGGCGATGAGCAGGTCGATCCGATGCGGCTGGTGCTCGAGGGCGGCATGGAGGCCGTCACCGCGACGCGGCTCGAGTACCGTCACGGCAGCCGGAGCTTGCGTGTGCTCGAGCGCATGCGCCGCGACCCGCGCGAGGCGGCCGTGGTTTGCGCCTGCGAGCCGGTCACGTTGGCCGAGGTGCGGTACGTGGTCGAGCAAGAGCTCGCGACCGACGTGGAGGACGTGTCTCGTCGCACGCGGCTCGGCCTCGGCGCGTGCGGCGGCATGCGCTGCGCGGCGCGCTGCGGGCGCGTCGTCGCCGACGCTACCGGCAAGTCTCCGCGCGAGGGCTTGGCGATGGCGATGCGCTTTCTGCGGGCCGCCGCGCGCCGTCGGGCTGCGGCGGTGGGCGCGCTGCAGGCTCGCGCCGAGGTGCTGGCTCTGGCGTCGCTGCGCGCCGAGCTCGGGGACGTCGACGAGACCGAAGACGCCGAAGAAAACGGCGAAGAAAACGCCGAAGAAACAGCAGCGGGGACCGGCCCATGAAAGTGGCGGTGATCGGCGCAGGTTTCGCCGGTGTTTCCGCGGCCTTCGCGGCCCGCCGTTGCGGCGCGGAGGTCACCCTCGTTCAGCAGGGCGCAGGCGCCAGCTCGCTCTATTCTGGTGGCGTCGACGGCCCCCGCCTCGAGGCCACGCAGGACCACGGGCTCGGCGAGCTGGCGGCGGCGCTCGGGCTGAGGCTCGACGCGCGGACCGTGATCGCGACCCGCGAGGGGGTCGTGCGCGCTGCATCAGGGCGCGACGGCTCGCTGCTCGATTTGGCGCCGCTCGCGGGCAAGCGGGTGGCCGTGGTCGACGTCGCGCGCGACGACTGGGACGGTCCGTTGCTGGCCCGTGCGTTCGCAGCCAGCGCCTGGGCTCGCGCCACGCGGACTCGCTTCGACTTAGTGCCGCTCGAGCTCCTGGAGAAAGGGCATCAGCGGCGCGTCTCCCCCTTCGATTTCGCGGCGGGGTTCGAGCGTGCCGAGCGCCCGGCGTGGCTCGCGCAGCTGTTGAAAGCCCACGCCGGGCCCGACGCCTGGCTGTTCGGACCTTGGCTCGGCGTGCGGCGCGACCTCGCCGTGGAGCTCGCGAGCGGCGCCGGGGTGCCCGTGGGGGAGGTGACGTCACCTCCCGGAGGCGTGGCGGGCGCGCGCTTCGAGCGGCGACGCGACGCGCTCCTCGCCTCACTTCAGGTTCACGTGCTCGGGGCGCGAGCCGTTCGCGTGTCGTTCTCACCGGACAGCCCGGACGCTGGCGTCGCCGTATTGCTCGCGGGCGGATCGGAGCTCCGTGCCGACGCGCTCGTGCTGGCTTGCGGCGGGTTCGTGTCTGGCGCCATCGGTCTATCGGGGGCGCTCTCGGGCGCGGAGCCCGCCGGATTTCAGCTCGAGATAGCGGGGCTGCCGCCGCTGCTAGCCGGCGGGGGCGCGACCCAGCCCGTGTCGTCGCTGTTCGGGGTCGATCTGGCGGCTCGCGGCCTCTCCTCGCTCGAAAGCGTCGGGCTTCCGACGGCCGCTTCGGGCGTACTTTCGGGGGCATCGCGCGTCTTCGCGTGCGGTGACGTGACTGGCCCCCAGCCGCCGAGCGTCGGGCATGCGCTCGTGAGCGGGCTGCGCGCGGGCCGGGCCGCCGCTTCTGTTCGCCTTTGAAAGGTGCAAACCTGCTCTGGTGCTGAGCCTGTAAAACATTGCCGGGGCCAGCCCATTGGAGTAGGCCCGGCGTCACGTTTTCCCGTTGGGCCCCGACCCTAACTTCGAAGGATTTCCAAGCCATGGCCGACCGCTCTCGCGATTCCTTTCAGACGCGTTCCGAGCTCACCGTAGGGAGCACGAGGTTCACCTACTTCAGCTTGCCCAAGTTCGCGGCGAAGACCGGTAAAGACATCGCGAAGCTGCCCTACTCGCTGCGTATCTTGCTCGAGAACTTGCTGCGCTGTGAGGACGGCGTCGCGGTCGAGGCAAAAGACGTCGAAGCGCTGGCGGCCTGGGACGCCAAGAAGGAGCCCGACTCCGAGATCGCCTTCCACCCCGCTCGCGTGGTGCTGCAGGACTTCACGGGCGTGCCTTGCGTCGTGGACCTGGCCGCCATGCGCGACGCGATGGCCGCCATGGGCGGCGATCCGGCGAAGATCAACCCGCTCTTCCCGGCCGAGCTCGTGATCGATCACTCGGTACAGGTCGACCACTACGGCAGCGTCGACTCGCTCGTCCGCAACACCGAGAGCGAGTACGAGCGCAACCAAGAACGGTACGCGCTCCTGCGCTGGGCCCAAGGCGCCTTCACCAACTTCAAGGTCGTCCCGCCGTCGACCGGCATCGTGCATCAGGTCAACTTGGAGTACCTGGCGCGCGTCGTGTTCGATCAAGACGGCGTCGCCTACCCGGACACCGTCGTCGGGACAGATAGCCACACCACCATGATCAACGGCGCGGGCGTGCTCGGCTGGGGCGTGGGCGGCATCGAGGCCGAGGCGGCGATGCTGGGCCAGCCCATCAACATGCTGATCCCGCAGGTCATCGGCATGAAGCTGTACGGCACGTTGCCCGAAGGCGCGACCGCCACCGACCTCGTGCTCACCATCACGCGCCTCTTGCGCGACAAGGGAGTGGTCGGCAAGTTCGTGGAGTTCTACGGCGATGGCCTCGACCACCTGCCGCTGGCCGACCGCGCGACCATCGGCAACATGGCGCCCGAGTTCGGCTCGACGTGCGGCATCTTCCCGATCGACGAGGAGACGCTGAGCTACCTGCGACTGTCGGGTCGCAGTGACGAGCGCGTCGCGCTGGTCGAGGCGTACGCCAAGGCCCAGGGTCTGTTCCGTACCAAGGGTCAGCCGGACCCGGTCTACACCGATACGCTGTCGCTCGATCTCGGGACGGTCGTGCCGACCCTGGCCGGTCCGCGCCGGCCCCACGACAAGGTGTCGCTGAAGGACGTCGGGCCGGGCTTCAAGAAGGTGCTGCCCGAGCTGGTCGCGCAGGCCAAGAAGAAGGCCAAGGGCGCGGCCGTCAGCCCGGAGGAGCTGGGCGCCAAGGTGAGCAGCTCGCTCGACGGCAAGTCGTTCGACCTCACGAACGGCTCGGTCGTGATCGCCGCCATCACGAGCTGCACCAACACGTCGAACCCGTACGTGATGCTGGGCGCGGGCCTGCTGGCCAAGAACGCGGTCGAAAAGGGCCTCCAAGTTCAGCCGTGGGTGAAAACCAGCCTCGCCCCCGGCTCCAAGGTCGTCACCCAATACCTGACGGCGGCGGGAGTTTTGCCCGCGCTCGAGGCGCTCCACTTCAACGTCGTCGGTTATGGCTGCACGACCTGCATCGGCAACAGCGGCCCGCTGCCAGAGACCATCAGCAAAGCGATCGCCGACGGCGAGTTGGTCGCGGTGAGCGTGCTTTCTGGAAACCGCAACTTCGAAGGCCGCGTATCACCTGACGTGCGGGCCAACTACCTGGCGGGCCCGCCGCTGGTCGTTGCGTACGCCCTCGCCGGCCGCATCGACATCGACTTCGCGACCGAGCCGCTCGGCCAGGGCAAGGACGGCAAGGATGTGTTCTTGAAGGACATCTGGCCCTCTCCCAAGGATGTGGCCGCGGTGGTGAAGCAAAACGTCACCTCCGCGATGTTCCGTGAGGAGTACGCGGCCGTGTTCGAAGGCGACGAGCGCTGGCGCGCGCTGCCCGTGCCCGCTGGTGATCGCTTCGCGTGGGACGCGAAGAGCACCTACGTACGCAAGCCGACCTTCTTCGAGAACTTGAGCCCCACCCCCGCGCCGCTGACGGACATCTCCGGCGCGCGCGTGCTGGCGGTGCTGGGGGATTCGGTCACCACCGATCACATCTCTCCCGCGGGCAACATCTCGAAGACCTCGCCGGCGGCCAAATACCTCACCGACAACGGCGTCTTGCCGAAGGATTTCAACCAGTACGGGGCGCGCCGCGGCAATCACGAGGTGATGATGCGCGGCACGTTCGCCAACGTCCGCCTGCGTAACGCGCTGGTTCCCGGCGTCGAGGGCAGCTTCACTCGCTACCTGCCGACGAACGAGCAAACCAGCATCTTCGAGGCCTCCGAGAAGTACCAGGCGAACAAGACGCCGCTGCTGGTGCTCGCGGGCAAGGAGTACGGCTCGGGCTCGTCGCGCGACTGGGCCGCCAAGGGCACCTTCATGCTCGGAATCCGCGCCGTCATCGCCGAGAGCTACGAGCGCATCCACCGCTCCAACCTGATCGGCATGGGGGTGCTGCCCCTGCAGTTCCTCGAGGGCGAGACGCGGGAGTCGCTCGGCCTCACCGGCGAGGAGACCTACTCGGTGCTGGGTATCGCGAGCGGTCTCGCCCCCGGCAAGCTACTCGAGGTGACGGCGCAGGCGGCCGACGGCAGCGTGAAGCAGATCAAGGTGCGCGCTCGCATCGATACCGCGGTCGAGCTCGCTTACTACCAGCACGGCGGCATCTTGCAGTTCGTGCTCCGTCAGCTGCTGAAGAGCTAGGCGCGTTCGCTCAGGAGGCGCTCAGGAAGACGATGGCTACCGCAACGACTCACAAGAACCTCGGCTTTGCCGATACGACGGTCGGCAAGAAGGCGGCGCTCGCGGTGAGCGGCGCGATCTTGTTCGGCTTCGTCATCCAGCACATGTTCGGGAACCTGCAGGTCTTCCTGGGGCCTGAGGCGTTCAACCAATACGCCCACACCATGAAGAACTTGGGCGCCCTGACCTGGGGCGTCCGCATCCTGCTGCTGGTAGCGCTCGTTACGCACGTGGCGCTCGTCGTACAGCTGTACAAGCGCTCGCTCGCGGCGCGCCCGGTCGCTTACCGGGTGAAGAAGAACATCGCGACCAACTACGCAGCCGCGACGATGAAGTACAGCGGCCCCGCGCTGCTGCTCTACATCATCTTCCACATCGCGCACTTCACGGCTCCGGGCCTATCGCTCGGCGGGCGTGAGTTCAGCCCCGTGGATGTTTACGGCAACTTCGTCGCAAGCTTCCAGGTTCCGTGGGTGGCGCTGCTCTACGTCACGGCGAACCTGCTGCTCGGTATGCACCTCTACCACGGTGCCTACAGCCTGCTGCAGTCGCTGGGGTTGAATCATCCCCGCTACAACTTGCGCGCCAAGCAAGGCGCGCGCGCCTTCGCGTTCTTGGTCACGGCTGGCAACGTGATCATGCCGCTCAGCGTCCTCTTCGGCATCATCGACTGATCCCTGGAAACGAATAAGATGGAACTTTCCGCTCGCGCGCCCGCGGGACCGATTGAGAACCGCTGGAGCGACCACCGCTTCAACAGCAAGCTCGTCAACCCTGCCAACCGCCGCAAGTACCGCGTGATCGTGGTCGGCTCCGGGCTCGCAGGCGGAGCCGCCGCCGCGACCTTCGGCGAGATGGGCTACAACGTGTCCTGCTTCTGCTACCAGGACAGCCCGCGCCGCGCGCACAGCATCGCGGCGCAGGGCGGCATCAACGCCGCCAAGAACTACCAGAACGACGGCGACAGCACGTACCGCCTCTTCTACGACACCGTCAAAGGCGGCGACTTCCGCGCCCGTGAGTCGAACGTGTACCGCTTGGCCGAGCTGAGCGTGAACATCATCGACCAGTGCGTCGCCCAGGGTGTGCCGTTCGCGCGCGAGTACAGCGGCTTACTCGGCAACCGCTCGTTCGGCGGCGCCCAGGTCGCCCGCACCTTCTACGCCCGCGGCCAGACCGGGCAGCAGCTGCTGCTCGGCGCCTACCAAGCCCTGTCGCGTCAGATCGAGGCCGGCAGCGTCAAGATGCACTCGCGCACCGAGATGCTCGACCTCATCGTCATCGACGGACGCGCCCGGGGCATCGTCGTGCGCGACATGGTGACGGGTAAAATCTCGTCGCACGTGGGCGACGTGGTGGTGCTCTGCTCCGGTGGGTACGGCAACGTCTTCTACCTGTCGACCAACGCCAAGGGCTGCAACACCACGGCGACGTGGCGCTCGCATCGCCGTGGCGCGCTGTTCGCCAACCCCTGCTACACCCAAATCCACCCGACCTGCATCCCGCAGAGCGGCGATTACCAATCCAAGCTCACGTTGATGAGCGAGTCGCTGCGTAACGACGGCCGCGTTTGGGTGCCCAAGAACGCCGCCGATTGCAGCAAAGACCCGTCGCAAATCCCCGAGGCGGACCGCGACTACTACCTCGAGCGCCTCTACCCGAGCTTCGGCAACCTCGTGCCGCGCGACATCGCGTCGCGCCGCGCGAAGGACATGTGCGATCAGGGGCGCGGCGTCGGCCCCGAGGTGCTCGGCGTGCGGCGCGGCGTGTACCTGGATTTCGGTGAGGCCATCAAGCGTCTCGGGCAGAAGGCGGTCGCCGAGCGTTACGACAACCTATTTCAGATGTACGAGCGCATCACCGGCGAAGACCCGTACAAGGTACCGATGCGTATGTACCCCGCCATCCACTACACGATGGGCGGCGTGTGGGTCGACTACGAGCTGCAGAGCACCATCCCCGGCTTGTTCGTGGGGGGCGAGGCGAACTTCTCCGATCACGGCGCCAACCGCCTCGGCGCCAGCGCGTTGATGCAGGGCTTGGCGGACGGCTACTTCGTGCTGCCCGTTACGGTGTCGAACTACTTGGCGTCGCAGAAGGCGGGAGGCGTCGACGAGACGCACGCGGCCGTGCGCCAGACGCAAGCCGAGGTCGAAGAGCGCATCAACCGGCTGCTATCGATCCGCGGCCGCCGCACGCCGGACTCCTTCCACCGCGAGCTCGGCTCGTTGGTGTGGGACCAGTGCGGCATGGCGCGCACCGAGGCAGGCCTGAAGCTGGCCCTGCAGAAGATCCCCGCGCTGCGCGAGGAGTTTTGGCAAAACCTGAGCGTGCCCGGCAGCGGTCAAGAGCTCAACCAGTCCCTCGAGAAAGCGGGCCGCGTCGCGGACTTCCTCGAGTTCGGTGAGCTGATGTGCCGTGACGCGCTGCACCGCAATGAGTCCGCCGGCGGTCACTTCCGCGAGGAGTACCAGACGGAAGACGGTGAAGCGAAGCGCAACGACGACGAGTTCTCGTACGTCGCGGCCTGGGAATATACGGGCGACGTCTCCAGCCCCAAGCTGAACAAAGAGCCGCTCACCTTCGAATACGTGCACCCGAGCCAGAGGAGCTACAAATAATGTCTCGCACGATGAGCCTCGTGCTCAACGTCTGGCGCCAAAAGAGCGCCAGCACGCCGGGTCAGTTCGTTCGCTACGAAGCCAAGAACGTCAGCGACCACATGTCGTTCCTCGAGATGCTCGACGTCGTGAACGAAGAGCTGCTCGCCAAGGGGGAGGACCCCATCGCCTTCGACCACGACTGTCGCGAAGGCATCTGCGGCATGTGCGGCGTCGTGGTCGACGGCGTGCCGCATGGCCCGCTGGGCGGCACCACCACTTGCCAGCTGCACATGCGCAGCTTCAAAGACGGTGACGAGCTGACGATCGAGCCATGGCGCGCGGGGGCCTTCCCCGTGCTGCGCGACCTGATCGTCGATCGCGGCGCGCTCGACCGCATCATCCAAGCTGGCGGTTACGTCTCGGTCCGCACCGGTAGCGCTCCCGAAGCCAACTCGCTGCCCATCGCCAAGGTGGACTCTGACAAGGCCTTCGATGCTGCGACGTGCATCGGCTGCGGCGCGTGCGTCGCGGCGTGCCCCAACGCGTCTGCTGCGCTGTTCACGGCCGCGAAGATCTCGCACCTCGCGCTCTTGCCGCAAGGCCAGCCCGAGCGCCAAGACCGCGTGCGCAAGATGGTCGCACAAATGGACGCTGAGGGCTTCGGGCACTGCACGAGTCACGGCGAGTGCGAAGCCGCTTGCCCGAAGGGCATCAGCATCGGCTTCATTGCCAAGATGAACCGTGAGCTGCTGGCGGCGATGGCGGCGGCGCCGAACGACGTCCCCGCGCGCGACGAGTGACGCCAAAATCTCGTCCCGGCGCCTGAGCCCGGCCGGCTCAGGCGCTTGCCCTTGCGCTCCTCAAGAAGCGCGACTTTGGGGCGGCACGCGGCTGTAGCGCTTCTTCGGCTTGCTCACGAGCTTCTGCTTGCTGCCTTCCGCCTCAGCTTCGAACTCGAGCTCCCCATCCGAGGCCTCCGCCGCGGAAGAGCGCTCGACGGAGGCGTCGTCGCTCGGTGAAATCTCGCCGCTCGGCGCTTCGGCCGTGCGAGCCGTAGAAGGGGCCTCTGGCGTCGCCACCGAGGCTTCCGCGGACGCCTTGGCGGGCTTACGCGGCTTGGCCGCGCGGGGCAGGACGATCTGCCCGAGCTCCGCCGCCAGCGTCTCGTCATTCTCGGCGTAGATGCGGGCGTAAGCGAGGGCTTGTTGGGCCAAGGTCAGCAGGGCCTCGTGGCGCTGCGCCAAGTCCTGGCGAAGCTCGGCGAGCTTGGCCTCGTGAGCCTCGATTTCGGCCGTGGCGCTCTCCACCTCGGCAGCCAAGCTGCTCAAGCCATTGGCGTCGACGTCGGCAAAGCGCACGCCGGCGAGGGGACCACGAAAGAGAGCGACGACAGCTTGGAGGGGAGGGGACAGCGAGGTCATGCGGGTTACGGAGCATACGTTCAGGGAGCCCCCGATTCCAGTAGAAAAGCGCTCCCATCAGGGGGGCTACGGGGTCAGCGAGGCGACGCCCGCGCTCGCTCCGGTTGATCCGGACCAGCGAGTCGCGCCGTGAAGTTACTTCGTGAGACGCACTCCTATCCGCGCGAGTGCGGATACACGCCGAGCGCCGAACCACGCGAGCTGTAGCCACGCGAGCTGTAGCCACGCGCGCGCCGTCGCCGCTGAACGCGGTGGCCGTAGTTGCGAAGAGCGTGAATAAGCGAGCGGTGCGAGCGTCTGGAGCGCTCCGCTCACTCCGGAGGCCGCGCCTAGTACGCGCGTTCGTGCAGCGTGGAAGTCGAAGCGCGATATCGAAATCGATTGCTCGCGTCGCGCGATCGGACACACTAGTGGATGGCTGCGCATCTCCGCGCGTCGCGCCGACGAGGTATTCCATGATCTTGGGCTTCGCGCTGGGAATCGTCCACGCGAACGCCGTCGAATGGCTCACCCACAAGTACGTCCTCCACGGCTTGGGCCGGAAGAAGGGCAGTATGTGGCGCTTCCACTGGGCGCAGCATCACCGCATCGCCCGTAAGAACGGCATGTACGACAAGACGTACGAAGAGCCGTTCTGGAACTGGAAAGCGCGAGGGAAAGAGGTCGTCGGCATTCTGGGGCTCGCGATGCTGCATCTGCCGCTAGCCAAGCTCTCACCATCGTTCACGGTCGCGGTCGTGCTTTCGAGCTTCAACTACCTCTATCGTCACCGGAAGTGTCACCTCGACGTGGAGTGGGGTAAGCGGCACATGCCCAGCCACTACGAGCACCACATGGGTCCGAACCAGGACGCCAATTGGTGCGTGTCGTACCCGTGGTTCGATCTCTTGCTCGGCACTCGTGTCCGTAGTCCCGAGCGGCCCGTGATCGCCGCTGAGCCCGCGCCGTCGAGGGTCACCTCGTCCGGTCCGCGCAGCGTGCTTCCCTCGAGCTCACAGCCCCTGGAGGGCAGCTGAGCCGGCATTCGCGTCGTCAGCTCGGCGCCGGCGCGCGGCGCCAAAAGTTGGGGCGGAAGTAGTAGAGCGCGGTCGGGTCTTCGGGCCCTTTCGCGGCCGCGCCGGGCTCCTCGAAGTCATCGCTAGCTTCGATGGGCCGGAAGTCTGGATCACGCTCGTCGTCGGCGGTCGGCTTGCGCACGTCGCCCGCGAATCGTTCTTCGATGGCGCCGAAGGCCGCGTAGCCCGCTTGCGCCTGCCGCAGCGAAACGACGTTGGTCGCGTCTTCGAGCGAGGGGAAGCGCAGCTGCTCGGCGTCGTCTTCCCAGAAGCAAATCAAGCAGATGTCACCCGAACCGGGCGGCTCTGCGAAGACCAAGTAGCCGCAGCAGGGGCAGGGGAAGCTAGCGCTGTCACTCATGCAGGCACCGTACTCAATCAGGCCGTGGCGGTCAGCCCTTGCTCGGGGCGGGGCCCTTGGTGGTCGGCTTGCCGTAGGTGCCCACGACGACTCGGTAGCCGAGCTTCAACGCTTCGTCGACGCCCGTCTCCGGATCGACGGGCACTTCGCGCGACATGCCCAGGTCCGTGCTTTCGCCGGAGCCTTCGCCCGCTGGCGCCTTGGTGCTGCTGCTCTCGGCCGGCTCGGGCGGGGGCGCCACGGGAGCGAGGCCGCCCTCCACGGGCGGCAAGTAGCCTTGGATGTTCTCCTCCCTCAGGACGCCGTAGCCGAGCGCCGCGCTCGCCCCGCCGACGAGGATATCGGGCTTGACCCCCTGCGCTTGGATCGGCCGCCCGCTGGGCGTGTAATAACGCAGCGTGGTCAGGCGTAGCCCTGCGCCACCGGGCAAGTCGACAATCGTCTGCACCGAGCCCTTGCCGAAGGTCGGCGCGCCGATGATGGTTGCGCGCTTGTTGTCTTGCAGGGCGCCCGCGACGAGCTCGGCCGCGCTGGCGCTGTACTCGTTCACCAGCACCACGACCGGACCGCGGCGCAGCGCACCCATGCCGTCGGCGCGCAGATCGTCGACGATTCGTCCGCGCCGGCGCGTCGTGAAGATGACCCCGCTCGACAAGAACTCGTCGGCGATCGCGGTGGCTTCGTTCACCAAGCCACCGGGGTTGTTTCGCATGTCGAGGATGACGCCGGGCAGGTCGCCGCGGGCTTCGCTGCGGAGGCGCTTCACGTGCTCGAGTAGCTCCGCGTGAGTGCCGTTCTGGAAGCTCTTGATGCGAACGTAGGCCACGCCGCCCTTGAGGGCCTTGCTCGCGATGCTGGCCACGTTGATCACCTGACGTGTCAGCCTGAAGTACAGCAGTTGCTCTTGCCCCTTGCGGCGCACCGTGAGCAGCACCTTGGTGTTGGGCTCACCCCGCATCATCCGCACGAGGTCCGCGGCGGCGCGCCCTCGCACCGCTTGATTGTCGATGGCCAAGATGCGATCGCCCGGCCTGATGCCGGCCGTCGCCGCAGGGGAGCCTTCGATTGGCGCGATGATGGTGATGTGCTCGTCGCCGAAATCCACCTCGACCCCGATGCCGCCGAAGTGGCCGTCGGTATCGGCTTGGAAGATGCCGTAGTCCTCAGCCGGTAGGTACGACGAGTGCGGATCGAGCTCGGCGACCATGCCCTTGATGGCGCCCTCGAGCAGCCGTCGTCGCTCGACCGGGTCCACGTATTCGTTCTCGACCCACGCCAAGACTCGGCCGAGCTGCTCGAACGGGAAGTAGGGGTTGTCCCACTCGGTTTTGGCCTGCGCCTCTCGCACCTGTGCAAACGCGGTGGCGAGCGCGGCGCCCACCGCAGCCGCGGCCCCGAGCTCGCAGACGCGCCGCGTGGATCGGCGAAAGCGCCCGAGCGCTCCGCGAAAGAGCCGACGAGGAGTCTCAGGGCCGCTCTGCATGCGGCAAGTGTTCAGCGCGCCGCGGCCTCGAATCAAGCCAAACGCCCGAGGTTCTCGAGGTTATTGAAGCGGGCCAGCGCCCCATGCGCCCGAGGGCTCGGGGCAAGAGCGCGAATCCGCTATTGATTCCCGAGTGAAGTGGGTGGTAGTGGTGAGGTTCGAGTCTTTGATGGTGTCTCGCGACACCCACCTACATACCGAGGGTATGCGTGGCCGACAACGAATCCAACAAGACCGCCGGTAGCGATAAGCGCAAGCAAAGCTTGTATTTCCCTGAAGCCATGCTGCAGGAGATCAAGGACGAGGCAGCGCGGCTCGACCGCTCACTGTCTTGGGTCGTGCAGCGCGCATGGAAGATGGCTCGGCTCGAGATCAAGAAGATCCCGAGCGTGAACGACATCAGTGACGACGAGGAAGAGGCCGCCACCTGATGGGGCGACCGAGGCCTTCGCGCTAGCGCGCGACGGCACTCGTCTCTACGTTCGAAGTCGCCCGCAAATCGCGCGCGCCAGTGGGTTGCCGGCGGAGGCTCTCAGGAGCTCTCCGCCGACTGCTCTCTTGTGCGACGGCTTGGTCTGCGACGGTTACATATTCCGCTACCTGTGGGATGAGCTAGCGGAGCTGATGCCGGTGGCGCATTTCCACTACCGCGGCCACGGCCGTAGTGGGTTGCCCGTCGATCGCGACCAGATCGACGTGCCCGCGCTCGCGGCTGACGCCAACGCCGTGCGCGAGCACCTGGGCGACCCGGAGGTCGTGCTCGTGGGGCACTCGCTGGGCACGCAAGTCTGTCTCGAGGCGTACCGAGCGCGCCCGGAGCGGGTGAAGGCGCTCGTCTTACTCTGTGGCAGCTTCGGTCGCGTCACGCACACCTTCAAGGGCAGTGACGTGCTCTCGACGGTGCTGCCGAACGTGCTCGAGTTCAGCGCGCGTCACCCGCGGCTGCTGCGCGCGCTGTGGGCGCGCGTTCCGGTGCGCGCGGCGCTGCGGCTGGGCGTGCTCACGGGAGACATCGATCCGAGCCGTGTTCGCGTCGAAGACGTCGAGCCTTATTTTCGCCACGCCCTGCACGTCGACTTCTCGCTGTTCGTCCGCATGCTGCAAGCCGCCGGCGAGCACTCGGCCCAGGATTTGTTGCCTCAGATTGCGATTCCGACCCTGGTCGTGGCGGGCTCGAAAGACACTTTCACCCCACCGGAGGTTTCGATCGCCATGGCCGAGAGCATTCCCGGGGCGAAGCTCACGCTGATTCCGGGCGGATCGCATATTTTGCCGTTCGAAGAGCGCGCCCGGCTGCGCGAACTGTTGGGCGATTTCCTAGGCTCCTTGTGAGATAGTACGAGCTGCAGTTGGAGCCGCTTTCGGCTCCCAATTGGCCAGGGAATTGATGAAGGAAGAGCTGAGCCCGGAGCTGGTGAGTGCCCTACTCGGGCTCTTCGCACACGATCTGCGTAACCCCCTGTCGGCGCTGCACAGCAACGTCAGCTTCCTCGGCTCGGTAGTGGGGCCGCAAGACACCGAAGCGCGTGAGGCGCTCGATGACGTGGCCGCATCCAGCGACGCCCTCGGCCACATCACCGACAACCTCGAGCTGTTCGCGATGGCGCTCGAAGGCGCCAAGCGGCGCGAGGCGCACGAATTTGCGCTGCGCGAGCTGCTGCGCGAGGCGGCGCAGAGGTCACGGCGCTTCGCCGAGAGCTACCGGGTGACGCTCGAGGTGGACGCGGAGTCGGCCACTGATCTGCGCGCCATCGCCAATCGCGATATGCTGCTGCGAGCGCTCTCCAATTTGGTGAGGAACGCGATTCAGCACGCGGGAGAGACGGGGAAGGTGATCGTCCGCGCGCGCCGCGAAGGCTCGGAGATGGTGGTGAGCGTCGCCGACAGCGGCGTTCCACTCTCGCGTGAGGTGGGCGAGCAAGCGTTCACCGCCGAAGGGCAACTCTCCACCAAGAACGTCTCGGGAGGCCGCTACAGTCGTGGGCTCGGGCTATACGCGGCGCGTATCGCCGCCAGCGTCGCTGGTGCGGTGGTGCGGAGCGCCAAGGGCGGTGGCGCCGAGTTCGAGCTCTGCGTGGCCGGGCGCTGAGCTCGGCAGTGAGCCCGGCGAGAAGACGAACCAACGGGCGAGCGGGTAGTTCCAGCCCAGGTAGACGGCGGCGCGCACGACCGCCCATGAAAGCGTGAAGCTTCCGGTCATGCTCAGCAGGGCCTCGACCCCCGTCGCGTTGAGCAACGCGCTCGTGGCCCATACGAAGAGGAACCGCAGTAGCTGGGGTAGCGCCCGCGCGCCGCGGGCCTTGAACGTCCAAATTCGGCTGAGCCGGAAGGCGACCGCCCCGCCCGCGACGCAGCCGAGGAAGGTGGCGACGGCGGCGGACGCGCTCGCCCGGTGCAGAGCGCTCGCGAGCAGGAAATCCGTGGCCGTGGCGAGCGCGCTCGTCGCCGCGTAGCGCCGGAAGGCGGCGTCGAAGAAGGAGCGCGCAAGCATGAACGCGAGTATCTGGGGCGGGGCAGGCCGGGCGTAAAGGGGGGGCGTGCTCCCGGCGGGGCTACGCCGATTGCCGGGCGCCCTCGGCCAAATGCAGGGCGGGGGCGCGGGCCGGCATCACCTCGGCGCGGATGATCGTCAAATGTCGCCGCTCGGACGCGACGATTTCAGCCACCAGCTCCTGACAGCCGCCGCAGCCGGAGCCGGCCCCGCAGCTGTCGGCCACGTCATCGCAGCTCCGGGCGCCGCAGCGGACGCTGTCTCGAATCTCGCGGTCGGTCACTCCGTGGCAGTGGCAGACGATCATGGTGCGGCTTCGGAGAAGGTAGCTTGTTGAAAGTGATTGTCAAAGTCATTCTCTAACTCGCGGATTTTTCACGACTTTGTCGCGGAGACCGCCTGCTGGCTGTGTTAGCTTCGGCGCACTATGCGAGGCGACGCCGAAGTCCTTGACGCTCTGAACGAAATTCTCACGTCGGAGCTGACCGCCATCAACCAGTACTTCATCCACTACAAGATGTGCGCGAACTGGGGCTACAAGCGGCTGGCCAAGAAGAAGCGCGAAGAATCGATCGAGGAGATGAAGCACGCCGACAAGGTGATCGAGCGCATCTTGTATCTGGGCGGAGTCCCGAACATGCAGCGCCTCTCGCCGGTGCGCGTGGGAGAGGAGCCGATCGAGATGCACAAGCTCGACCTCACGCTCGAGCTCGAAGCGGCAGCGCGCTTGAACCGCGCGATTCAGCTCTGCATCACCAAGACCGACGGCGGCACGCGCGAGCTGCTCGAGCACATCCTCACCGAGGAAGAGGACTCGATCGATTGGCTCGAAGCTCAGCTCCACCAGCTGAACGACATTGGCCGCGAGAATTACCTCGCCCAGCAAATCGACGACTGAGCGCTCTCGCTAGAGCGACAAACGGCTCGTTGGGGCAACGAAGTTCACGAGCTAGGGAGTGTCCCTGAATTGGGATTGCTCGCGCGTGCCCGTAAACGTGCCCGTGCCCGTCTGTCGATACCGCACAAGTCTCAGACCCTGCTGCTGGCCTGGAGCCCAGCTTCGAACCCTGCCTCGTAGCTGAG
>JAEYWK010000101.1 GCA_023431345.1 Pseudomonadota bacterium | reverse complement strand
GGCACGCGCCACAAACCCCGGCCTACCAGCCCCGATACCGCCGACGGCAACTTACGGACCGTCGGGCACGGGCACGGGCACGGGCACGTTTACGCCGAGACCAGCAATTAGGGACACTCCCTAGCCCTGGCCGGCGCGGGCCCTTACGGCCGCACGATCGGGGTGCGGCTGAAACTCGATTCGTGTAAGCATGACAGGCAGTATGACGAGGGTCGGCCTGCTCGCGCTCGGGGTCTTGGTGGTCGGATGCTCTCAGGGCAGCGAGAGCACGTCGCTGCCTCCCTGGCAGTGGGCCGTAACGGGTATGAAGCCCGGCAGCGTGGCCGCGGCGCCCACGCTCGTGGTGTGCGAGCCGAACGGGCAGGGCTGCGCGCCCGTCGCCGCGGGCGTGAAGCTGACCGGCAGCAAGCTGGTGCGACTCGAGCGCGGCTTGAGCGAGCTCGCCATCGACTCTGCCACTCGGCTCGAGGTGGGCGAGGGGACGGAGCTACTGCTGACCGACTCACCGCGCACCATCGAGCTGCGCTCGGGCGGCATGGCGCTGACGCGGGACGACTCCGCGATTCAAGCAGGCCCGCTCCTGCTCAAGCTGGTCGATCGCACCGTCGCGCTGGTCGGGCGCTCGTCGATCATCGCGCGCGCCGACGATTTGCACCGCGCCCAGCTGTTCGTCGGTCAGGGCGCGGCCGTCGTCGTCGACGCGGCGGGCGCGAGCCAGCCGTTTCACCCGGGTGAAGGCGCCGTGTTCCAAACCAAGGCGCCGCCCGACCTAGCAGCGCTCTTCAACGGGCAGCTGAGCCGCTTTCGGCAGTCGGTGTTGGCGGTGACGGAGACGCCGCCGCCGCCCCAGACCGTGACCGAGCCGCGCGGGCTGGGCACGATGACCGCCCGAGTGCCGGGCACCACCGCGGTGGTCGAGGGCGTCAGGCTCTTGCAGCACAAGGTGCGAGCGGTGGTGCGCGATGGTGTGGCGCAAACCGAGGTCGAGGAAGTCTTTCAGAACGACACCGCGCGTGTGCTCGAGGGACGCTACGTGTTCCCGCTGCCCGCGGACGCGACGATCTCGGGCCTGACGCTGTACGTCAACGACGCGCCGGTCGAAGGCGAGCTGGTCGAGAAGCAGCGCGCGGCCGCCATCTTCAAGAGCATCGTCGACGACACGGTGCGCCCGCGCGACCCAGCGCTGCTCGAGTGGGTCAGCGGCAGCAAATTCTCGCTGAAGGTGTTTCCCATTCCCGCCAAGGGCAGCCGGAAGGTGGTGCTGCGTTACCAGCAGCTGCTGAGCGCCGATGGCCCCCGCCAAACCTACGTTTATCCGATGTCGCTCGGCGCCGAGCGCAGCACGAAGATCGACGACCTATCGATCGACGTGGAGCTGAGCGACGGCGGCCGGCCCGCGACGGCGGTGACGCCGAGCGGCTACGCGGCGACGGTCGAGGCGGGTCCGAGGTCGACGCGCGTCAGGCTGCGCGCGAACGGCGCCGCGCCCGACCACGATTTCGCGGTGAGCTTCAACCGGGCGGAGCCCACCGCGGCCGTCGCCGTCAGCGAGGCAGGCTTCGTGGCGATGCGGCTACGCGCCGAGCTGCCGCCCGAGCTGCCAGCGCCAGCTTTTCAGCCGAAAGCTCGCGTGCTCGTCGTCGACGCGAGCCAGAGTCAATCTGCCGAGTCGTTCGCGGCGTCGCAGCAGCTCGCGAAGCGCATCTTGCAAAGCCTCGAGCCAGACGAGCGCTTCGCCTTGCTCGTGTGTGACAGCGCTTGTGATTCCGTGCCGAAGCGAGGGCTGGCGCCGGCCGTGGGCGAGGTGCTCGCGGAGGCGCTCTCGCTCGTCGCGGAGCGCAAGCCGGGCGGCGCGTCCGACTTGAGCGGCGCGCTCAAGCTCGCGGCGGATCGCGCAGAGCAAGGCGCGGCGCTGCAGGTGGTGTACCTGGGCGACGGCTCTGCGAGCGCCGGTGAGCTGTCGGTGGCGCGCATCGCGCAGCGCGTGCGAGAGAGCTTCGAGCGTCGGCGCGTCGATCTGCGCTTGCTCGGCGTGGGAGCGAGCGTCGACGCCGTGACCTTGCGTGGCCTCGCGCGCTCGCTGTCCGGCAGCTACGACGAGGTCGTGAGCTCCGGCGCGCTGGCCGAGCAGGAGCAGGCGCTCGTGACCGGGCTCCGCCAGCCGCTGCTGGTGTCGCCGGTGCTCGAGGTGCCGCCGGATGTGTCCGAGCTCGAGCCGCGCACGCTGCCGAACCTGCGCCTCGGCCAAGAGTTTCTGGTCGTCGGCAAGCGCGCCGCGTCGGCGCCGCTGCAAGTCACGCTGCGCGGGCGCCTCGACGGCTCGGCGTACGCGCTCTCGCGAGCGGTCAGCGTCGACAGCAGGCAAGGCTCGTCGCCGTTCGCGGCGCGTTTGTGGGCACAGTCGCGTATCGCCGAGCTCGAAGCTGCCGGTGACGCCAGCTCGTTGAAGGAGATCATCGCGCTCTCCAAGCGCTTCCGCGTGATGTCGCGCCAAACGTCGTGGCTCGTGCTCGAGAGCGAGCAGATGTTCGCGGATTTCGGCATCCCGCGCACCCGGCCGGACGCGCTGGCTCCGAGCGACGCTGACAGCAATGAGCTCGCGCGCGAGCTGGACCAGGTAGATCTGGGAGCGCTCCCAGACCGCGGCTCCTCTCCACGCCCCGCCGACGGTCGCGCCGCGTCCGCGCCCGCCAAGAAGGCCGAAGCCGAGGCACCTCGGTCGGCGTCCAAGCCCGCCCCCGCCCCGGCCGCGCCCGCGCCCGCTTCCGGATCCGGCACCTCGGGTGGCGGCTTGCCCGGGAGCGGTGCCGTGCCCTTCGAGGTCGGCCCTCCCCTCGAGCCGAGCCGTCCGCCGGGGGCGATCGCGCCGCCTCCACGTCCCAAGGACGTCGCGGTGATCCGCGGCGGCGATGAGAGCTGGACCAGCCAGGGCCAAGCGGCGCTCGACAAGTTGACGGCGGAGCTTGCCGCGGCGCCCACCAGTCGCAAGCGCCACGAAGCGCTCGTGCGCGGCCTGCTGATGCGCGGTCGCTTCGCGCAGGCTCTCGCGGCCGCCGAGCGTTTCGTCGCTGCGGATCCGGACTTGGCGCTGGCGCGCGAGCTGCTGGCCTACGCGGCGGTGGCGACGGGGGACAAGCGCCGAGCGGCGGCCGCTGCCGACGCCATCACCGAGAGCGCGGCGCTCGATCTGAAGGCGCAGGGCCGCGCCGCGCGCGCGCTCGAAGCCCTCGGCGACGAAGCCCGTGCGTGCGCGCACTGGCGCTCGATGCTCGAGCTCGCGCCGACGTCGGACGCAGCGCAGTACGAGGCGCTGCGCTGTAGCGCCCGCACCTTGGACGACCGCGATGCCTCGCTCCGCGAAGCGCGCGCCGTGGCCCACCCTGGACCGCTCTTGTCACGGCTGATCCCGCTGCTCGAAGCCGGGTCCCCCCTCGCCTTCGAAAAATCGACGGGCGCGGTCGGTCAGCTGGAGGCGTCGCTCACCTGCAGCGCGGGCGCCGATTGCCCGTTCGTGATCGTGGTTACCCCGACGGGGAGCGTTTTTTCGCCGTGGACACCGGCGCTGGGCCGCTCCAGCCCCACGTCGTTCGCGTTCTCGGGCTTGCTCACCGGGGTGTACCGGGTCGTGCTCGTCGGCGGCGCCCCCGGCGCGCAAGGTCGGGTGGAGCTCCGGGTCTTGAACGCGCGGAGCAGCTTGCGCTTCGTGGCCGGTCGAGCGCCGACGCTGGCTTCGATCCAGGTCACGCTCGCGCCGGTAGGCGCCGGTCTGCGTTGACGAAAGCATTGCGCTACGCTGCGCCATGGCCCGCCGTCGCTCTTCCGCCGTCGTCGAGTGCCCGTTCTGCGGGCAGACGGACGAGCTCGCGATCGATCTCGGCGGCGGGGAGCGGCAGACCTACACCGAAGATTGCGCGGTGTGCTGCCGCCCCCGCATCGTGCACGTCGAGCCCGGTGAAGAGCCCGGCGACGTGCAGGTCTGGATTGAGCGCGAAGAGTAGAGGCAAGAGCAGAGGCAATGGAGCCGCGCTCGGCGCGTGCGGGTCGACGTCTCCGTCAACTCTCGAGAAGGCGCGAAAGTAGGGTCGCCAGCCCCAGGAAGCTGAAGAAGCCGCTCACGTCCGTCACGCTCGTCAGGATGATCGAAGAGGCCGTCGCCGGGTCTCGCTTCAGGGCCGTCAAGATGATGGGCACCGAGCAGCCGCTGATGGCCGCGATCACCATCGAGCTCACCATCGACACGCCGATCACCAGCGCGAGCCCGAAGCTCTGACTCCAAATGTAGGTGCACGTCGCGCTGACGGTCGCCACCGACACGCCGTTGATGGCGGCGGCGAGCGTCTCTTTGCGTGCCACGCGGAACCAATGCCCGACGCGAATCTCGCGCAAAGCCAGGCCGCGACTCGTCACCGCCAGCGCCTGGGCGCCAGTATTTCCGGCCTGACCGGCGACGACCGGCATCAGCACCGCGAGCGCCGTGAACTGGGCGATGGTGGCGTCGAAGAGATTGACGACGGCGGCTGCGGTGAAGCCCGTGACCAAGTTGATGAGCAGCCACGGCAAGCGGCTCTTCACCGTGAACAGCGGCTTCGACAGCGCGCGCTCGTCTTTGCCTGCGCCCACCATCTGCTGGAAGTCGTCGGTGGCGGCGTGCTGGGCTGCGCGCACCAGCGCGTCGTAGGGCAAGATGCCGAGGACCTGCCCGTCGAAATCCACGACCGGCAAGCTGGTGAGCGCGTGTCGGTTCAGCAGATCGACGACCTCGTCACGCGTGGCCATTGGGCCAACGACGGGGCGATCGCGCACCGCGAGGCTGCCCATGGCGGTGCCGGGCGGTGCGCCGACCAGGCTTTGCAGCGGCACGACGCCGGTGAGCTTGCCGTCTTCATCGGCCAGCACCACGTCCGTGATCTTCTTGTTGCGGCTGCGACGGATGCGCTCGAGCGCTTGGTCGATGGTCGTGTCCTCGCGGAAGATCGTGACGCGCGGGTCCATGATGCGCCCCGCGGTGCCGGTCGGGAATTCCAGCGCTCCCCGGATATTCCGCTGCGCAAGCGGCGACAGCCCGCTGAGCAGCCGCGCGCTCGTTTCGTCATCGAAGTGCGCGAGCCAACGCGCGGCTTGGACGAAATCGGCGCTGGCCAGCGTGTCACGCGCCCACGCTTCGTCCATACAGCGCAGCGTACGCGCCGCCGCGTCGACGTTCATGCGAGTCAGCACCTCCGAGGCGCGCGGCAAGTCCAGCGGCAACAGCGCCTGCGCCGCTTCCTCCGGATCCATTTGCTCGAGCACCGCGCCCGCTGCCGCGGGGTGCGTGCTCAAGAAGGCCAGCGACAGACTGGCGAGCGCGTCGCTGCTCACGGCACGCCTCCCGGAATCACGCTGCGCCGCATGCTCGGGGGAGGCGGCGCCGACGGCCGGTCAGCGGGCGGATCCTCCAGCGTCAGGGCTACCCCGAGGAAGCGCGTCATCGCGGAGGCGCCGAGCGCGCACAGCTCCGCCAGCGCCGACGCCGTTTGATCCGAGCTCGGCCCCGACGAGGCCTGACCGAGCGAGGCCTCGATGGCGCGGAAGGTGGAGTAGCGTAGCGCGCCCAAGAAGCGCCGATCGCGATCGACCACGGGCAGGGCGTGGCTGCGCTTCCAGGCAGCGTGACGCGCGATGACCTCCAGCGGATCGTGGGCGAAGAGCGCCTCCGGATCGCGGGTCATGATGTTGCCGAGCGTGGCGTCTGGCGCGGCCAGCATCAGCTCCCGCATGTTGACGACGCCCACCAGCTTGCGCTCGCCGTCGATCGCGTAAATGTAGTGCATGACCCCGGCGGGATAGGCGCGCAGCCGCTCCAGCACCTCCGCTACCGACAACGTCTCCGGCAGCGCGGGCGCGCGCGGATCCAAGCGGCCGCCGGCGCGGCGCGGCCCGTAGTCGGTCATGCGTCGCAGCGCGTCGGCGTGCGCGGGCGCCACCCCTTCGAGGAGCTTGTCGCGCGTCCCGCGATCCATGCGAAACAAGAGGTCGGCGGCGAGCGTCGGGTGCGCGGCCTCCAAAATGTCTGCCGCTCGCTCGACGCTCAGCCGCGCCAGCGACTCGGTCGCGATCAGCGGCACGGTGCACCCGAGCACCTCGGCCGCGCTGTCCACCTCCAGCGCGCCCACGACCTCGGCGGCACCCTCCGCGGGCAGCCGCTCGATGAAGCGCGCCACTTCCTCCGGGTGCGCGGCCGCGTACGCGCGCACGAGCATCAGCTCCGCGCTCATCGGCTGCGATCCTTCCGTACGATCAGCGTAGAGCGCATGTCCGCGAAGCGGCGCGCCGGTATCGAGACGTCGCCTTCGGGGCACTCCAAGATCACCGACGTCTCGGCGATGCGCACGATGCGCCCCTCCACCCCGTCGATTTGCACGATCTGCCCGACCTGGTAGAGCCGCTGCACGTAGTGCGCCGACAAGATGTTGGCGACCAGGTCGCGGCCGCCGAAGCCGAAGGCCAGCGCCGCGCCGAGCAGGAGCCCGCCCATCATGATCAGCAGCGTGGCTTTGAGGAACGAGATCTCGATGCCCAGCTGCTCGATCGCGATGAGCACGGTGCCGAGCAGCAGCGCCATCTCGGTGACGCGCCCGAGGCGCTCCGCCGCCGTGACGTTGGCGGCGCCGGCGGTGCTCGAGACGACGTGCCGCATCACGCGCGCCGCGACGGTGCCGAGGGCGACGATCAGGATCGCGACGGCCACGCGCGGCAGGAACGTGGCGACGCCCGACAGCCAGGCCGTGACGACCGGTAAGCCGAGCGTCTCGGTGGCGGCCATCACCGAGCAGACCACCACCAGCCAGTAGACAGCCCGTCCGACCGCTTTCTCGACGCGATCGAAGTGCGGCAGGCTCATGTGACCCGGCTGCAAGCTGCCCAGCCAGCGAGCGCTGCGCGCCACGAGCCGCTGCGCGAGGCGCCCCAGCACCGCCCCTGCCACGAGCCCTACGAGCAAGATGAGCGCGGCTACGACGGTAGCGGGCGTGAGCCCCGTGGTCCTCGCGATCCGGTCCGTCAGGGGGCTTGCTACCTCGAGCCAAGCGCGTGCATCCATTCCTCGAGCGCTCCTTTCAGCGAGGCCCAGGCTAACCTAACTGGGTGCGCGGGAAGCGATCGGTTACGTTGACTCGCGCTCGCGCGACTGCGAATGTGCGCGCATGCGGCGCGGGAGCTTGTTCGTGGCGGTGGTTGGGGCCTTACTTTGCGTGAGCGAGGCCGCGCGCGCGGAGTGCACGAAAGACGTCGACTGCAAGGGCGACCGCGTCTGCGAGGGCGGTGAATGCAAGGATCCGGCCGCGCTTCCGCCTCCGCCGGCCCCGCCGGTCGCAGCGCCGGCGGTCGCTCCGGCAGAAGCACCCCCGAGCCACCCCGCGGCGAGCGCGCCGCCGCCGCCCGCGCCCGCCGCGGCTCCTTTGGTCCCCGCCGCCGGCCCGACCCACGACGCTTACTTCTTCGACGACGACCCGCCGACCTCCAAGCCGAAGAAACGCATCGGCAAGCCTGGCGTGCTCGCCGTCGGCATCGTGCTGACGGCAGCCGCGCCGATCGTGCTGATGGCGGGCGTGCTCTCCTCGACCTGCAACCGCTACGAGGGCGTGGACTGCGCCGACGAGAACGCGCGCCTGCTGGGGCTCTCGGTCGCCTCGCTCGCGCTGCTCGGCGCCGGCATCCCGCTGATCGTGATCGGCGCCAAGCGCGTGCCGGTGCGAAGCGTGAGCGCGGCCCCTTGGATCGGCCCGCGCGACGGCGGCCTCGTGCTCCGGCTCACGATGTAGCGTCCGCGCGGCGGCCTCCAAAGTTACTGCGCTCTCAGCTGCGCTCCATTAGCCTCGTCGCGTGAGGCTCATTCACGTCGTTGGTGCGGCCATCTTTCAAGGTCGAACGTGCTTGGTGGCGCAGCGAGGGCCGGGCATGAAGCTCGCCGGAAAGTGGGAGTTCCCCGGCGGCAAAGTCGAGCCAGGCGAGTCGCCCGCCGACGCCTTGGCGCGCGAAATCTTCGAAGAGCTGGGGCTCGTCATCGACGTGGGCGAGCTGCTCGGAACCGGTGACGCGCAGGCGGACGAGCAGCGCTTGCGCCTCGACGTTTACGCGGGCGCGATTCGCGCGGGGGCGCTGACTTTGCGCGAGCACTCCCGCGTGGCGTGGGCGACGGCGGCCGACCTGCCCGCTTTCGACTGGGCCGAGGCCGACGTGCCGATCGTGCCCTTGGCTGCCGCATTCCTCCGTCAGCGTACGTCTTGAGCTCTCACCTGCGCGCCGGAGCAGTAGCTCTTCGCCTGCCGCAGTATCTCCGAGGAGTTGTGGTGTGCGCACATGTCGCTTGCGGTCTCACAAAACGACCGTCCCTATGTTCTCGACTTGAGAGCGGCTGCTACTCTCATGTGTTCAGATGCGTCCAGTGAAGCCGGCGAACGCGAGTCTCTACCGAACGGTAGGGCGCTACCGTGTGTATACGGAGCTCGCGTCGGGCGGCATGGCGACGGTGCACCTCGGCTGCTTGCTGGGGCCGGCGGGCTTCTCGAAGCTGGTGGCGATCAAGTGCTTGCACGAGCAGTTCGCGCTCGAGCCGGAGTTCGTCTCCATGTTCCTGGACGAGGCGCGGCTGGCCTCGACCATCCACCACCCGAACGTCGTGGCCTCGCTCGACGTGGTCGCCGAGCAGGGCGAGCTGCTCGTGGTGATGGAATACGTGCACGGCGAGACGCTGGCAGGGCTCTTACGTGCCTCACGACAGACGTCCGACAAGCCGCCGGTCCCGGTGGTGGTGCGCGTGCTCTGTGACGCCCTCGAAGGCCTGCACGCGGCGCACACCGCGAGCCTGGCTGGCCGCAGTCTCAACATCGTGCACCGCGACGTCTCGCCGCAGAACATCATCGTCGGCGCGGACGGAAATACGCGCGTCTTGGACTTCGGGATCGCGCAAGCCGCGCTGCGCTCGCAGATGACCGCGGCCGGCACCGTCAAGGGCAAGGTCGCGTACATGTCTCCCGAGCAGGTCCAGGGCTTGGCCGTCGACGCGCGCACCGACGTCTTCGCGGCAGGTGTCGTGCTCTGGGAGGCGCTCGTCGGCAAACGGCTGTTCTTCGCCCCCGACGCTCGCGACGCCGTGACCTTGCTGCTCACGGCGCCGATCGCCGCGCCCAGCTCGCTCGTGCCAGGGCTCTCGCCTGCGCTCGATCAAGTCGTGTTCAAGGCGCTGGCACGCAATGTCGACGAGCGCTTCGCGAGCGCGCACGAGTTTGCGGAGGCGCTCCGCGACGCTGCGGACGAGGGCTCTCGGCGTGAAGTCGCGGAGTGGGTCGGGCGCGTCGCCAAAGAGGGTCTGGCCGCGCGCCTGGAGCAGCTGCAGGCGCTCGAGGCCAGCGCGATTCATACGCAAGTCTCCGTGCCGCTGCCGCAGGTCACGGTGTCGTCGCCGCAGCACGCGGCGCCTGCCGCCGACGGCACCTCCACCCAGGCCACGACCTCGACCTCGATTTTGCCGCATCCGCCGCAGCCGAAGCCCCGGCGGGCGGCCCCTTGGATTGTCGCCGCCGCGGGGGTGCTGGCCATGCTGAGCGTTTGGTTCACGCGGCCTGCGAGCGCGCCGCCGTCCGCCCGCGCTGCGGCGCAATCGCCTGCCGCGCTGCTCCCGCCCGCGCGGCCGACGGCGCCGTCCGTCGCCTCGGCAGCGGCGCCAACCCCGGCGGTCTCGCCGTTGCCTCCGCTCGAGATGGCCCCGCCCGCCGAGCTGGCCCGACCGGCCGAGCTAGCCCGACCGGCAGAGCCGGCCCGACCGGCCGAGGCGTCTCCTTCCGGGACTGCGGCGGCGACGAGCAGCGCGCCTACCAAGAAGCAGGCGTTGGCCGCCGGCGCTCCGCGCGCTCGTCAGTGTAACCCCCCTTATCGTATCGACGCCTCGGGCGTTCGCCGCGTGAAGCCCGAATGCCTTTGATGCGCCGCTACCTGCCGACGGTCCTGCTCACGTGCGCGCTGGCTCTGCCAGGGGGAGCTGCACGCGCGCAAGAAGCTCCGGACGCCGAGGCCACGCCGGAGGCAGCGACGAACGCCGAATGCGTGCGCGGCTACGAGGAAGGTCAGGTCGCGCGCCAGGCGGGCCAGCTCGTCAGCTCGCGCAGCCTGCTCCAGCTCTGCGCGCGCGACGAGTGCCCCGACTTCATTCGCAGCGACTGCGCCACGTGGTACGGCGAAGTTCAGACCGAAGTCCCGACCGTGGTGTTCGCGGCGCGCAGCCGCGGCCTCGACTTGGTCGACGTGCGCGTGTCGCTCGGCGGCCGCGACCTCGCGGCCCGCATCGACGGGCAGGCGCTCGAGCTCGACCCGGGCGAGTACGATTTTACCTTCCATGCGCCGGGCATGCAGCCGCGCACGCAGCATTCGTTGATCGTGCGTGGCGAGCGCAATCGCTTGATTCAAGTGGAGCTCGTCCCCGAAGGGGGCTCGCCCGCAGCGCTGTCGACCGAGGCCGACGCGCCCTCGCTCGCCGCCCGTCAGCGTTCGCTGCTCTTACCTGGCATCTTCGCCGGTATCGGCGTCGCCGGTCTCTCGGGGTTTGCGCTGCTGGCGGCGTCGGGCCGCTCCACCGAGTCACTCCTCGAAGACGCGTGCGCGCCTCGCTGCAGCGAACGGCAGGTCTCGGGGGTGCGCACCAAGTACTTGATCGCGGACGTTTCCCTGGGCGTGGGCGTGGCGTCGCTCGCGCTGGGCGCGTACTTCCTGTTCAGTCAGCCGAGCGGCGCGACCGCGCAGACGCCGCCCGTGAACCTGCAGGCCAGCGCCGAAGGGGCTTCCTTCGTCTACGGGGGGCGCTTCTGATGCGCTTCCGGCGCGCCGCGTGGCTCGTTGGCGGGGGCCTCATGATCTGCAGCGCTTGCTCGCTGCGCTCGCTCGACCACTTGAGGAATGACGCGGCAGAAGGCGAGGGCGGCGAGGACTCGGGCGGCCACGGCGCGACTGGCAGTCAGGGCGCGACCGGTGGTCAGGGCGCGGCGAGCCCAGCCGGTGGCAGCGACAGCGGCGCCTCCGCGACCGGTGGCACCGCGAGCGGCGGCAGCGCCGGCTCGTCGGTCGCGGGCATGGACAACGCGGGCGCCGGCGGCATGCCCCCCGAAGTGCCTGACTGTGACGATCAAGAACAAACGGTCGACGAGACCGACGTCGATTGCGGTGGGCGCACCTGCGCACCCTGCGCCGACGAGAAGCGGTGCATTACCGGTACCGACTGTGCCAGCGCGATCTGCACCAATCAAGTTTGCCAGCCGCCCAGCTGCAGCGATCTCGCCGTCAACGGCAGCGAGACGGATCTGAACTGCGGCGGCTCCTGCCCCGAGTGTGAGGAAGGTCGGCACTGCCGCGTCGATGAAGACTGCAAGACGGGCGCGTGCGGCGATGGCATGTGCTTCTCACCCCAGTGCAACGGCGACGTATTGCAGAACGGCTGCCCACTGCTCGTCGACAACACGCCCTATTCGCTGTCCCCGGCGCATGCTCCCACCAAGTGTGTCGACGACAACGGCCAGTCGGTCGCCGAGGGCAACGGCATGGTGCTCTACTCTTGCAAGATGGAGCTGCACCAAACCTTTTGGACGGTAGCGCGCGAAGACGGCCATTTCGCCTTCCGCAACGCTTTGAGCGGGAAGTGCCTGCGCGTTCGCAACGACAGCACGGCCGCGAACGCAGTCATCGAGCAGAGCGCTTGCGACTACTCGCCTTCGCAGCTGTGGAAGCCCGCGCGCGTCGACGACACGTACATGACCCTACGCTCGAAGCTGAGCGGGCTCGTGCTCGATGTCGCGGGCAGCAACGTCAGCACCGACGCTCAAGCCATTTGCCAAGGCGCGGATTCAGGCAGCAACGACACGCGCTGGCAGCTCAAAAAGCGCAGCCAGGCTGCCTACATTGGGCTTGCCACGAACGACGACAAGTCGCTGCTCATCCGTCACGACAAGTCCGACGTCACGGTCAGCTCGAGAGGTACGTCTGCCAGCGCGAGCTGGCGCGTGATGCCGGGCCTGAGCGACCCGAGCTTGGTGTCGTTCGAGGCGCGTGACGACCCAGGTCGCTACCTGCGCCACGGGGCCTACCAGCTGTGGAGCGACAAGAGCGACGGCTCGACCTTGTTCAAGAAGGACGCGACGTTTCGTTACGTGAGCCCATTCGTGGGCACGTCGCCCCTGGCGCGCGGGCTGGAGTCCAGCAACTACGCTGGACACTTCCTGAAGCGCGAGGGTGACGTCGTCAAGCTCACCACTAAAGCCGATACATCGGAGTTTCGGAGCGCCGCCACCTGGTGGATCAGCCCGCGCTAGAGCTGCGGTCTCGATAGCTTGACGCGCTCGAGCGGATGTTGCTCGCTCTCGGCATGGCCTACATGCTGATGATGGTCGAGCCGGTTGGACAGCGTCAGGAGCGCACGGAGGCCGAAGGCCGTGAGCTCTACGACCGCATGGTGCGCTGGGGCGCCGACCTGAAGCAGCGCGGCCTACTCATCGCGAGCGAGTCGCTGCGCTCGCAAGACAGCGCTAGCCGGGTTCGCATTCGCAACGGTCACACGCACGTGATCGACGGCCCGTTCGCGGAGACGAAAGAGATGATCGGCGGCTTCTTCTTGGTCGACTGCGCGACGCAGGAAGAAGCGCTGGCGCTCGCCAAAGAGTGTCCTGCGGCCGAGTGGCTCACGGTCGAGGTTCGCGGCCTCGCTGCGTGCTTCGAGGAGAGCGCAACCACGCCGTCCGAGCCGCACTGAGCGGCGCGAACCCGCCGGCTGGCACATCGATTGCTTGGAGAGGGGCATGCGTTCTGCGCTCTTGGTTTGTTTGGCGCTCGGCAGCTCGGCTTGCGAGCGCCAACCTTCGCCCTCGCGTCCGGCCACCTCCGCGCCCGGCACCGCGACGGCTCACGCGCCGCCCGCGGCGCACGAAGGCACCTCGGCGCCGCTCGCTACGGCCGGCCCGCTGCCGCCAGCGCCGGCCCCACCCGCGCTCAGTGCCAAGGTGCACCTGCCCCGCCATCTTGCCCCGGGACAGCGCGTGCCGCTGCTGCTGCTCTTGCATAGCTTGGGCACGTCCTCCCAAGACATCGAAGCGCGCACCGACTGGGCGCGCTTCGCCGAGCGCCAGGGCGTGGCCTGGATCGCCCCCGACGGCCCGCTGGACTCGCTCGGCCGCCGCTTCTGGGACGCGGGCAAGAGCTGCTGCAATTTCAATGGTCCGCCCATCGATCACGTGGCGGCGCTGCGCTCGCTGCTCGAGGACACCATCGCCAAAAACCCGATCGACCGCGACCGCGTGTTCGTTGGAGGCATCTCCAACGGTGGCTTCATGGCGCACCGGCTCGCATGCGAAGCCTCCGATTTGGTTCGCGGAGTCGTCAGCATTTCGGGCGCGGGACCGCTCGAGCCGCTCGAGTGTCGCGAGCCCAGCTCGCTGCGCGTGCTCGAGATCCACGGCGACGCGGATCCGATGGTTGCCTACGGCGGCGGTCGCCTGCTCGGCGACCCGCGGCTTCCCGAGCACGCCTCGGTGCAGAAGACGATGACCGATTGGGCCGCGCGCCTCGGCTGCCAGAGCGACGCCACCGAAGGCGATCGCATCGACCTCGAGAAGCGCTACCCCGGCGCGGAGACTAAAGTCTCACGCTACGAACGCTGCCAGCGCGGCAGCCTCGAGCTCTGGACGGTCACGAGCGGCAATCATTACTTGGCGTTCTACGACCCCGCGCCGGAGCTGATCTGGCAGTTTTTGACCCGCTGAACGGACGCGGCCGCCACGCCTCGCAGCTGGCTCAACGCGCGGACGAGAGGGATGAACAGGAAGGGTGGGAGGGTGGAAGGCATTCGTCGCGCCTGGCGCGACGAATGCGAGGTGCTCAGGGGGCTGCTTCCGGGTCGGAGGCTTGAGGGGTGCATTGTCCTTCGAGGCACACCAGCTCCGGCGGCTGATCTTCGGAGCCGCACAGCTCATCGGTGCGCGTGACCTCACAGGCTTGCTGCGCGATGGCGGATTGAATCTGCTCCGCGCGCTCGAGCTCTGCCTCGGCGCCGAGCGGCACGACGCAATCGGGAACGCTGGGAATGCTGTGCCAGCCGCAGTCCGCGTCTTCCGTGCAGGCGCGCCGCTCCTCGAGCTCGCTGGCGAGGGCCTGAACGAGCTCGACGCAGCCGCGTCCGGCGAGGCCGGGGCAGCAGACCTGCTCCTCACCCGTGAGGCGCCCGAGCGGCCGCGCGCCGACGCAGCTCTTGATGCCCGTCTCGCTGGCCTCCTCACGAGCAGGGCCTGCCTCGCCCGGACAGAACGCGGCATCGACGGTCGGCACCGGGCAAGCGTCGTCCTCCGTGCTCTCCGCGAAGCAGGTCACCCGCAGATCGTAGCCCTCCTCCGAGACGTCGCTCTTCCACCCCGTCACGCGCTCGGCGTAGCCGTAGTCCGCGTCGTACGTCGCCGAGAAGCTCTCGTCGTTTTGCCGTGCGAGCGCGACGAGCGCCTGCATCAGCTCCGTCAGCGTCTGCCCCTCGTCGACGAACAGCCCCGTCTGCTCGTCGACGACCGACTCCACGTCGCCGTCTTCGACCACGACGCGCAGCGAGCTCACCTCGCAAGCGCAACCTCGCCGCACTACATACGTGTAGCTCGTGATTCCTCGCGCCTCCCAGCGCTCGAGCTGCGCGCGCGCGACGGTGCCCGGATTGACCTCGCCATCGCTGCTCGACTCGCCGCACGCCGCGAGCGTCGCACCGACGACGAGTGCCCAGCAGCCTGCCCTCAGCGCTAGCATTCGCACAGTCTAGCGCGCTCGAAGCAGCACTCGAGTGCTCGCTGCTAGATAGTCGCGACGACGACGTCGAGTGATGTGACGTATTGTCTCTGGTTGCCCCCGCGCCGCGAGTCATTGTGCGACGCTCGACCGGTCGCGTGCTCGGCTCGCTGCCGCGAGCCTGCGCGCGCGCCCACCACCCCCAAACCTCGTGCTCGGCGCCGTGCTCGCACGTGCTCGCTTCGCTGCGCGCGAGCTTGCGCGCGGCCGCCTGCGCGGCGAGGTGGAGGTGGTCGGATTCGGGGCGCGCACACCGAGCCGACTCGAGCGCGATTGATCGTGCTGTCGATGCTGTGCCACTCATCGTCGGGGTCTTGAGGAAGCGCTTCGAACAGACGCTGCCAGATACCCTGGCTTGCCCAGCGGTCGAAGCGATTGAACACGGTCTTCCAGGGACCAAAGCGCTGGGAAAGATCTCGACGTTTACGGGCACGCGCGAGCGATCCCAATTGAGGGACACGCCACGTAGTTCTCACGCATGCACCTGCCTCCGCCCCAGCAGCCTTCTGCAAGTTTGGCTGCAGCAGTGGCAGCCCCACCAAAGACGAACGGCGGCTCCCGTTACCGGAAGCCGCCGTTCGGCGCGCCCTCGTCTTCTGCGTTCGAGCGCGTCAACGAGCGCTGGGCGTCACCAGATGGATTCGAGCCAGCCGCTGAAGGCGAGCCGCAGGTATTTCCGTGGCTCGGCGACGTGCATGTCGTGTACGGCGAACTCGTCGTCGACGGGGACGAACCAGCGCTTGCGCGTGTCGCCGGTGAGCTGCACGTAGGCGGCTTCGGCTTCGGCGCGCAGGCTGAATTTGTCTTGGCTGGGGTTGATGAGCGCGAGCAGGGTGCCGCGGCGCAGGGCGAACGGGGCGGCGCCCACCGAAAAGCGGGGAAAGGGCGGCGCTCCCACGAGCTGTGAGCCCGCGAAGGCGGCTTCGTCCGCGTTCCAGCCCGCGGCGGCGATCAGCTCGGGCGTGGGCGTCGCGGGGTTGAACTGGTCGCTGAAGTTCGTGAAGAAGAAGAAGCTCCACGTGGCGGGGTCGACGCGCACGACGAGGCCGCGCGCGGCGTCGGGCACGACGAAGGCGGAGACGGTGGCGGCGGCGGCGCCGCTCTCCGCGAATTGCCAGGGGTGCTCGGCGGCGGGCGACGGCGACATCAGCGCCGCGAATAGGATGCCGTAACGTCGCGCGAGGCTCGAGCCGCTAGCGATGAGGCGCGCCTGTACGCCCTCGACGACGAGGCCGCCCATGCTGTGGCCGATGAGCGCGTTCGGACGCAACCCGCGGGAGCGCAGGCCGTCGAGCGCGCCGATCACGGCCGTCACGTAGTCGTCGACGAGGAGCTCGCCGAACGTCAACCCCGAGGGTGAAGGGCTTTGGCCGTGGCCCGGCAAATCGATGAGCAGCGCCTTACAGGCGAGGCCACGCCGGCCGCTGGCGAAGATTTCAGCGACGAGCGGCTCGAAGCTCGCGGCGCTGTGCGCGAGCCCGTGCACGAACGCGAGCGTTGGCCCCACGCAGTGCCCGCGAGAGCGCGAGTTTTCGCGCACCTGGACGTGCACGCGGCTCGCCACCCCCGGTCTGAGCTGCACATCGACCACCTGCTCCGAATCCGCGCGAGCGCTCGTCGGCCAAAGCCACAATAGCGAGCACACGAGCAACCACGACGCCCTGACCACTCGATTCATGGGATCCTCCCGCGGTGAGAAAAACTCACAAGCCGTACTCGAGTCGCGAAGACTCAGCAATACACGGAACTGCGACGCTTGTTGAGCGTTATCGCTCGGCGCGGGGTTTGCTCGACGCTCGGGGTTTGCTCGACGATCAGGACAGCAGCGCGCGGTCGACGAGCCAGTAGGCCCCGGCGGCCGTGACGGCGAGCGAGGCCGCCGGCAGGAGCAGCCGGGAGAGCTGGGGCTTCTGGCGAACCAGCAGCAGCAGGGGCAACAGCACGCCGACCACCAGCAGCTGGCCGGCCTCGACGCCGAGGTTGAAGCCGAACAGCGGCAGCGCGATCGGCGCCCCCGCTTGCCCCAAGCCCAGCTCTCGCAGCGCGCCCGCGAAGCCGAAGCCGTGCACGAGCCCGAACGCGAAGCAAAGCGCGGCGCGCAGCGGCGGCGGCTCGCGGCGCAGTAGGTTCTCGACGCCGACGAACACGATGCTGGCGGCGATCAGCGGCTCTACCAGGGTCGCCGGCAGGGACACGACGTCGAGCGCAGCGAGGCCGAGCGTGAGCGAATGCGCCAGCGTGAACGCGGTCACGATGGCGAGCATCGCGCGCGCGCGATGACAGGCGAGCAGCAGGCCGGCCAAGAACAACAGATGGTCGAAGCCTTCGAGGATATGCTCGACGCCGAGCCAGAAGCTGCGAGCGAACCCGAGCTGCGTGTCGCCGCTGGCCTTCGCGGGGCGCGCGTCGCCGGCCGCCTCGCCGAGGACGACGACCGCTAGCTGCGGAGAGTCGTGGGCGAATACGGCGCTGCCGAGCACCGCCGGGGGCACGTCTTGCGTGAACGTGATGGCGCTGGCGTAGCTCGGCCCGAGCGCCTCGACGTGCTTGGCTCGGACGAACAGCTCGCCGGGGGCCGGCGCCGGGTAGACGATGGACCAGCGCATTTCGAGCTCCCGAGTGAGCTCCGCCGTCACGCTCCGGGGTGAGAGTCGGGCGCCGTGTTGCGACAGCTCGAACAGCTCGCTGCCCGCCGCTTCCAGCCGAGGGCGGAGCCGCGACAGGTCGGCCGGCGCGAAGGCGGCGCCGCTGGCGCGCGCCGGGTCGATCAAGGCCAGCGCGCAGCCTCGCGTCGCCGTCGTCTCGATGCGCAGCTCGGCGGGCGAGAGGCGGGCGGTCGTGGTGAGCTCGAAGGGGTCGTGCGCCAGCGCGGGGCGGGCGAGGCTCGAGACGAGCAGCGCCAGCAAACCAAGCAGCGCGAGGGCGAGAGCTGGGTGCGGGGGGGACCGACGCCGAGGGCGATTCATCGAAGCAGGCCAACAAGGGGTCGGAACAAGACGACCTTGATGACAAGCTCGGCCGAGTCGCGCCCCTTATCTGGAGTAACCAGCGGTGCGTGTGCGGTAGCGCCAGCCGGTGGCCGACCGAGCGTTCTCATGACCCGAAAAATTCTAGTCGCCCCCCTGCTCCTTGGCTGCTGCTTCATTGCGTGCGGAGAGAGCGCCCAAAGCCCGGGCCCCGCAACCAGCGGGCCGGTCACGACCGGCGGCGCGGGCGCCGGAGCCGGAGCCGGAGCCGGCGTCGGCGCTGCTCCGAACGCGGGCTCCTCGGCGGCGGGCAGCTCGCCGACCGGCGGTGTGAGCGCAGGTGGTAGTGGCGAGGCGGGTGGCGCCACGGGCGGCAGCGGCGCGTTGGCTGGAAGCGCCGGAAACGCCGGAAGCGCCGGCAGCGCGGGCGCGGCTCCGACGGGAGGCGGCGGCAGCGTCGAGCCGCCGAGCGGCTTCGCCCAACTCGAAGACTTGAATCGCGGCGTCGTGGCCGTGCCCAGCGGCGGCGGCGTGCTCGTGACCTGGCGCTTGTTCGGCTACGAGCCGGCTACGCTGGGATTCAACGTTTACCGCGACGGCAGCAAGCTCAACCCAGCCCCCATCACCGACACGACCAACTACCTCGACAGCGGCGGCACGAGCTCGTCGAAATACGCGGTGCGCGCCGTGGTCGACGGCGCCGAGAAAGCCGACAGCCCCGCGGCGAGCGTTTGGCAGAACGGCTACAAGTCGATCGCTACCGAGCCACCGCCCGGCGGCAGCAACGCGAGCGGCGCCTACACCTACACGAGCAGCGACGCGAGCGTGGGCGACGTCGACGGTGACGGTCAGTACGAAATCATCGTCAAGTGGGATCCCTCGAACTCGAAGGACAACTCCCAAGATGGCGTGACGGGCGACGTGTACCTCGACGCCTACCGCCTCGAAGGGCAACGGCTCTGGCGCATCAACCTGGGCCGTAACATCCGCGCGGGCGCGCACTACACCCAATTCCTCGTGTACGACCTCGACGGTGATGGCAAGGCGGAGGTGATGATGAAGACCGCGCCCGGCACCAAGGACGGGAGCGGCAACTATTTGAAGCTCGGCCCAGCCGCGAACGACGACGACGCGGCCGACTACCGCAACGCGAGTGGCTACGTGCTGACAGGGCCCGAGTACGTCACCGTCTTCAGCGGCGAGACCGGGCACGAGCTCGCGACCGCCAACTTCAAGATCGGTCGCGGCAACGTCTCGTCTTGGGGTGATAGCTACGGCAACCGTGTCGACCGCTTCTTGGCCACCATCGCCTTCGTCGACGCGAGCGGCAAGCCCAGCGCCATCATGGGGCGCGGCATGTACACGCGCACCACGTTCACGGCCTGGAACTACCGCGACGGCAAGCTCACCGAGGCCTGGACGGCGGATCACGCCTCGAACGGCACCTACGCCGGCAAGGGCGCGCACAGCATCAGCGTGGCCAACGTCGACGACGACAAGATGCAGGAGATCGTCAACGGCGGCGCCACCTTCGACCACGACGGCAAAGGCATGTGCGCCGTGAGCTGGTACGGTCACGGCGACGCCCTACACGTGGGCGATCTCGTGCCGTCGCGCCCGGGGCTCGAGGTGTTCATGCCGTACGAGGCGGCGTCGGTGCCGATGTACTCGATGCGCGACGCGCGCACCTGTGAGATCTTGTGGAAGAGCCCCATGAACACTCCCGCGGACGGCGAAGGCCCGGGCCGCGGCGCGGCCGCCGACATCGACCCCACTCATGAAGGGGCCGAAGCGTGGACGAACGGCGGCACGTTTCTGAACGGCACCACCGGCAAGAGCATCAGCGGCAGCCCCGCCTCCGTGAACTTCTTGATCTGGTGGGACGGCGATTTGTCGCGCGAGCTGCTGAACGCCAATCGCATCGAGCAGTTCGACGGCGAAGGTCAAGGGCTGACGGCCGAGGGCTGCAGCGCCAACAACGGCACCAAGTCCACGCCTTCGCTCAGCGCCGACATCATCGGCGACTGGCGCGAAGAGGTCATCTTCCGCTGCGGCAACAGCCTGCGCGTGTACACGACGAACCAAGTGACGAAGAGCCGTATCTACACTCTGATGCACGATCCGCAGTACCGCGTCGCCATCTCGTGGCAGAACGTCGAGTACAATCAGCCGCCGCATCCGAGCTTCCACATCGGGCAAGGCATGAAGGCGCCGCCGACGCCGGACATTCACGTGCGCTGAGCGCGCTCCGCTCACGCGTGCGGCTGAGCGCCTGCGCCGCCAGCGAGGGGCAGGTACACCTTGAACGACGTGCCGGCGCCGAGCTTGCTGTACACGTTGACGTAGCCATCGTGCTGCTGCGTGATGCCCTGCACGACCGATAAACCCAAGCCGCTGCCGTGCTCGGGAGGCTTGGTCGTGAAGAAGGGATCGAAGGCGCGCGCCAGCGTGCGCTCATCCATACCCACGCCGTCGTCGGACACGGTGACGAGCGCGTAGGCACCCTTCCGTAGCTCTTCGCGCGCCGTCACGTACTCGCCATCGATGCGCACGGTTCGCACCTCCACCGAGACGCGCCCGTTGGGGCCGATGGCGTCGCGCGCGTTCGCGAACAAGTTGACGAACACGCGCTCGAGCAGCTCGGAATCGCCGACCACCGTCAGCTCGTCGGGCGAAAGCACACGCTCGAAGGTCTGGGTGGGCGCGAGCGTCGGCGCGACGAGCTTGCAGGCTCTCTCGACCACTTGCTGCAGCTCGACCTTGCGGCGCGACAGCGGCTGTTCCCGCGAGCTGGCGAGCAGCTGTCGCGTGAGCGACGTGGCGCCGTGCGCGGCCTCCAGCGCGTCGTCGAGGTAGCTGCGGGCGGGGTGGCCTTCGAGCTCCTCGCGCGCCAGCTCGAGGTTCGCCGCGATCGCGAGCAGCACGTTGTTGAAGTCGTGGGCGACCTCGGCCGCCATGCGTCCGAGCGCCTCCGCTTTGATGGCGCGGGCCAAGCGCGCCTCTGCCGCGAGCTGCGCGTCACGAGCCCGCAGGCGGCCAATCACGGTGCCGACGATGGCCGACACTTGCGTGATCAAGTCGAGCTCTTCCGGCGTGGGCTCCATCACCCCTTGATCCCGGAAGGTGGCGACGACGAGCGGCCCGATGTGCGCGTCTTCATCGAACATCGGCGCGATGATGGTCGTGCGGATGCCGACCGTCTCTATCTGCGCCTGGTCCGCGTCGGGCACGAGCCGCAGGTCGGGCAGCACCAGCACCTCTTGGGTGCTGAGCACTCGCTGCAGAAAGCGATCACGGCTGACGTCGACCAGCTCCATGCTGGCGCGGATCTTGTCGGCCTGGGGCAGCACCCAGCCCGCGATCTCCAGCTTCGTGCCGCCTGGAGGGACGAGCTGGATGTAGGTCCAGCGGTAGCGCGTGGTTTCGACCAGGAGCTCCCGAACGCGGTCCATGACCCGCTCGAGATCGTCGGCACCGTGGAGACTCCGCGACAAGCGAAGGAGGGGCGGAAGCGGAACTCCGGCACGCTGCATACCAGAAGCTCCAAACATAACAGCGCTAGGTCGGAGCGACCAGTGCCCGCGCCACGAATGGCCCGCGAATGGCCGAGTCAGTCGCCCTCACGGCCGCTGCAGCGTCTAGGCTTCCTACCCGCCACTACACCGAAAACAGCTACGACGTGAGGCCCGCGACGTCAGGGCGCGAGCCCGTGGCCGCCCACCGGCTCGGTGATGAAGTGCTCCCCGAACGCAGCGATCAGCGGCTTGGCCTGGGCGATCGCGCTCTGCACTTCGGGCAGCTTCAGCGACGCCTGGTGGCTCTGCTGGTCTTCCCAAACCTCCGTTATCCACAGCGCGTCCGCGTCACTGGGATCGAGCGCGATCACGTACGACTTGCAGCCTGGCATCTGCTGCGTGCTCCCGAGCAAGATCGCGAGCAGCGCGTCACGTTGCCCGCTTACGGCTCTCATGCGTCCAATCAATCCGTACATGGCGCGAGCTTAGGGCTCAGAAATGCCCAAGTCGATGGTTCGCGACGGCGCTCGCGATTGTCGCGAAAAGGGAGCGCGCGCTGCGTCGGCCGCCGGCCCCAAGCACCATATCGCGGTCCCCTGCTTCGCCCGGACGGAGTAGGCTGAGCGCCGTGCGAGCCTTCAGCGTCAGCCGCTTTGAGCCGATAGCCTTCGCCGCGCTGCGCATCGTTGCCGGCTTCCTGTTCTCGTTTCACGGCGTGCAGAAAGTCTTCGGGGTGCTCACGTCCAAGCCGCCGCCCGCGTTCGGCTCCCAGCTCTGGCTGGGTGGCTGGATCGAGCTCGTGGGCGGCGTGCTGCTCGCGCTCGGGCTCTTCACCCGCTACGTGGCGCTGCTCTGCGCCGGCACCATGGCGGTCGCCTACACCCAGTTTCATTGGAAGCTCGCGCTCGACGGCTGGCAGTGGCTGCCCATCGTCAACAAGGGCGAGCTCGCCGCCCTCTACTGCTTCGTCTTTCTGTTCATTGGGGCGCACGGCCCTGGCGTCCTGTCGCTCGACCGGCGCCGTGGAGCGCGCAGGGCATAGCGCAAATCGGTGCGCCGAGAGCGCAGTCGAAACGAGCCAGGTCTCGTCGAGAGCTGGTGCAAGCAGGCACGATGCTTGCTGCGTTGCGGCGAAATGCGCGAATCGCCCGCACGACACTTAGGTATGGTTCGTGAGCTCCGGGTCGCTGACTGGTTGACGCTCCTGAACGGCGCCGCAGGGACGGGCGCCATCTTCGCATTCATGGATCTCGCTGTGACAGGGAGCCACGCGGCATTGTGGCTCGGCGCCGCGCTGCTCTTGGCGGCGCTCGTCTTCGACGTGCTCGACGGCCTCGTCGCCCGGCGCCGGCACGAGGCGTCGGCGGTCGGGCGAGAGCTCGATTCGCTGTCTGATGTGGTGTCGTTCGGCGTGGCACCGGCGGTGCTCGGCTACGCCATCGGCCTGCGCGGGTCACTCGACGTCGTCATCCTGACCATCTTCGTCGCCTGCGGCATCAGCCGTCTGGCTCGCTTCAACGTGACGGCTGAGTCCCGCAGCGACGACAGCGGCAAGGTGCGCTACTTCGAGGGCCTCCCCATCCCGAGCAGCCTCTTGGTCGCCGTCACGGCGGCCGGGCTGGCGCTCGTGGGCGCGACGCACGATCGCCTGCCCGGCGGCGAGCTCGCGCTGGGGCCGCTGGTCGTGCACACCTTCAGCTTCCTCTACCTGGCCCACGGCTTCGCGATGGTCAGCCGCAGCATCCGCATTCCGAAGCCGTGAGGCGGGCACGAGCTGCGCTGCCGTTACCTTCCCGCCCCGTCAAACGGCTGACATCTGCCGGAAAACGTCGCCTTGGTAGCCGTGTCAAGCCATTGGCGCTCGCGCTGGCTGCCGGCGACTTAAGGGCCTGCCAGAACGCCCGTTTCGAGGGAACGCGAGCGGGGCGCTAGCGGAGAGACCATGACCATCGATGTGTCGGACGGCGATGACCTTTGCGGAACCGAGAGCGACAGCACGACCGAAGAGGTGCCAGCGCTGAGCGCCGCCTCGAACGCCCACGACACGCCGACGCTCGTCCCGCCGCCGCCGGATGAAGACGCGGAGCCTCCCACCGTGCGCTGGACGCCTCCGCCGGTGCTACTGGCGCGCAGTCGCTTCGATAGTCACGGACGCACCGTCGCTTCGGCGATCAATCGCACGTCGAGACGCCGCCTCTACCCGTGAGCTTGGCCACGCCGAGCACGGAGCCGAGGTCCTGAAGCTCAATCGACACCAGGACGGATGAATCGGCGTCCATCGGGGAGAAGGTGCTCGTCGACAGCGCATAGAGCTGAAGCTCGAAGACGTTGCAAGGCAGGTGGGGACCGAAGTAGCCGTCCCCGCCCGCGGTGGCGAAGTTCGCGTTGGCTTGCTGCGAGCCGGCCGGCACGGGCGGCGTTGCCGTGTCTTTCGCGACGTTCGCGGGCAGAGCACTCAGGCTGCCGGGAATGTTCCAGAGCGCCCAGTGCGCTTGCCCGAAGCTGACATCGAACAGGACGAGCGCAAAGCTCTGCGTGCCAGCCGGGGCGCCCGTCCAGCGGAGCTCGGGTGACACGTTGGCGTTATCCGCGTAGCTGACGTTCTCGTTCGGAAAGGCGTCGCAGGTGCTCGGGTCGTCGACGGAGCAGCCTGCCTTGTTCTCCAAAGCCGGGCTGGTGAGGACGAAGCCGGCGCCGCCGCCATTGCCGCCTGCACCGCCACCGCCCGCGTTCGCGCCCGCGCTACCGCCGCCCGCGTTCGCGCCCGCGCTACCGCCGCCGCTCGCTCCACCCGTCGCAGAGGCGCCGGAGAGCCCGCCCGCGCCGGCCGCACCGCCTCCCGCCGTCGATACGGCGCCCCCGGCGGCGCCGCTTTCTCCGCCCGCGCTCATCGCGCTGCCGGCGACGCTGCTCGCGCCGGCGCCCGCCGGCGTGGGCGGTGCTTCGCTGCTGCAAGCGCCGCTGAGGCAGACGACGAGCCCAGCCAGCGCCTTGCTGCCTACCGAGCGGAGTGTTCGAGTCGGTACGAGAGGTGGACTGCTCAAGGCGCGACGCAGTTCTTGACCATGGAGTCGAAAATCGCCTTCGCGGTCGGCGCGTTACCCGGGGCCGCGACGTGGATGCCGTCCGAAGTGTACTCCGGGTGCCCATTCCACGTCTCGCGTAGATCCACCCAATGACAAGTGGGCGCCGTCTGCTTGTCGCACAGGTCTTTCATGGCGGGCCGCAGCACGTTGAGGCACGACGTGAGGTTCGCGAACTGGCTGCCGATCGGATCCGGATAGAAGAAGTAAACGACCTTCTTGACGCCCTTGTCGCCCATGTCTTTGAACAGCTTCTCGGCGGCCTTGAGCGCGTTGGTGCGATCCGACTCCTTGCCGCCCTGCCAGCAGTCGTTGCCGCCGCCGTTCATGAGGACGAAGCGAACGCCGCTCGAGTTGTTCAGGTACTGGTTCGGGATCGAGTTGCTCGCCCCATTGCCGATCCACGTGCCGCTGACCGACTTATCGACGTACGAGTCGTTGGCCGTCAGCGAGCCGGCGGCCCGGGCCAGCTTCGTCGTCTCTTCGGGGATGGAGCTGGCGGCGACGAACGACTCGCCGATGAACAAGACCTCCTTGCCCATCGTGCTGCCTTTCTGACACGTCGAGCTCGAGCCACCCGCTCCGGCCGCGCCGCCGCTGCCCCCGCCGCCGGTCGTCGCCCCGCCGCTGCCCCCGCCGCCGGTCGCGGCGCCGCCTGCGCC
>JAEYWK010000099.1 GCA_023431345.1 Pseudomonadota bacterium | reverse complement strand
GCCGCAGGCGAGCGTGGCGATGGCGCCCGCGAGGGCGATGCACTTGGTCGTACGGGTCATGTGGTCTCCGACGGTCTTCACTGCTTGATGATCCAGTTCACCGCAGCGTTGACTGGCCGCGTCTCCGGGTCGCCGCTCAAAGCATGCGCGTGATCACCAGCGCTCGGAATTGGATAGGCGTTCTGAATATCCGGCTGGCGCATCGCGGAGTCGTTGTCCGTCCCGTTCTCGGTCTTCTGGCCGGTGATTCGGAGTGCGTGCAGGGTGCCGTCGCCGTGGGCGTGAGCTCCGGCGGCAACCACCTGGACGCCGTTCACCGCCGTCGCTTGAGCCTCGTACGTGCCGACACCGGCCGCCGGCTGGTTGCTCACGTTCACGCGCGGACCGGGATCGACGTTCGCGCCTGCATCCGCTCCGCGGAGAAATTGGCCCCGAAGGTCCGGCAGCCGGAAGGTGCCCGACCCACCGCCCCACACCGTCCCGATGGCAGCGAACAGGCCCGGGTAGTCCACCTGGCGGAGCTCGCGGCCGTCGCACAGGAGCCATCCGGCGGGCGCGGTAGGGCCCGCGAACGCCATCACGGAGCCTGCGGGCACGAGCAACGTCGTGATGTCACGTCCGCGAACGTTGGAAGCCGAGTGCGCAGCGTGCGAGTACGGGACGGTGAGCAGGCGTTGGCGCCCGGCCAGTTGCTGCCCGTCGACGGAGATCTGCAGGAAGAGCACCGGTTGCTGGAAGGCTGCTGGCGGGATCGGATTGACGTCCCCGAGCGCCGCGGTGAAGTTGCCGTCCAGCACCGAGATCGCCTGCGTCTCGGACCAGATCCTGTCGATGCCGGTCTCGCTGCCGAACAGCTCGAACACCATGGCGACGCTGCTGTTCGTGACCGGGAGGCCGTTCTGGTCGAGGTAGCCGCGATAAGGGATCTGGCGCGGGACGACCTCTCCTGGCTGCGGCGGGCTCGCCGCGAGCGTGACTCCGGGCAAGAGCGCCATTACCACCGCGCGCGCGAGGAGACTGCGCCTCCCCTGCCGCTTCGCGAACTCGTCCGTGGACGCCCTGAACGTTGGATTTCTCATGATCCTCTCCTCGTGGTGGCTCCCATTCGCAGCTTCAGCAGCAGGCCCGGGCGTCAACGGGGGGTGATCCGGTACCCCGTGCTGGAGCTGGACACTGGCCCGTCGGTCACGGGCGAGGTCGCCGGCACACTGCCGCGCAGCCGGTACCCTGCGCCGCCCTCGAACCCGCCTGCGTCACTTACAGTCACGTCCGCGCACAGGTGATAGCAAGCTGGCGGCGATGGGTCCGCCGGATCGGTACCCGGGCACAGGTACGCAAAGCCGTCGCACTGGAGCACGCAGCCTCGTTGATAGCTGGAGGTGTTCGCGAGCCCGACCGCGGCCCAGTGGACGCCTCCCAGGGCCCACTCGCCGGGCTCGGCCGCGCCGCAGTCGATGGACGGGTCGGCCGGGTTCCGGCCCGCGCCCGGCCGGCTCTCGGGGGTTGCCACACAGCCGTTCACGGCCGCCCGGAGGTAGTTCGAAGCGCCGTCCGTGCCTGTCGGATGGCCGAGCGTCCGGAGCGTCTGGACGTATCGGTTGCGTGACGGATCCGAGGCCGCGTACGTCGCTTCATCGACGACGTGAACGCACTTGAACTGGCTGGAGTGGCCCATCCCCTTCCAGTCCCGGCTCGGAGGGCTCAGGGACGCGAAGTCCATCCCGATGGGCGGCGTGGTCTGGGAGTACCAGACATCACGCCCTCTCGGGCACTCGCGCCAGTAGTCGCTCGTGAACTGTCCCCGCTCCTGCCCGTAAACGAGCGGGAAGCCGCCGCCGAACGTCCGGTCCTTCTCCGCGACGTGGTAGCGGCCCGGAGCCCCCGGTTCCAGGGCTTCGTACCAGCCGCGGTTCAGCTCCACGAAGTAACTGAACCGGGTGTACAGCTCGAACCAGGCGCGCTGGTCTCCCGAGAACGCGCCCGAGGGGAGCGGCGCTTGATCGACCATCGGGCGACCCCACTCTGCGATGTCCGCGAGCTGGTTGTCGTTGTGGTCGGCGCGGATCGTGACGCACGCCTTGGTCAGGCTATTGATCTCGGCCGCGCGCAGCCTGCGACCCGCGTGACCGCCGTATGCGGGCACTGCGCTCCCACCGGGATCCAGGTCGAGCGTTCCCTGGTCGTCGTTGCGGACGGTCTCGTAGAGCGGGAGCGCCTGGCCGAGCGCGAAGCTTCGCTGCTGCCCCTGGTCGTTGTGCAGCACGATCGTGTCCACCGTCCGAACGTCGCAGCGCGCGTTCTCGCGGATCGCCGGATCGGCGCTGGTGACCGCGAACCAGGCCGTCGTCCGAATCCAGCCGTCCTGATCCGCGTCGCAGGGGAAGGTGCCGACGTGGCCGCTCAGCGTGTAGAAGTGTCCGGGCCGGGTCTGGCAGATGCACCGTCCACCTTGTGTGAGCGATGGCCAGACGCCCTCCTCGCCCGGCCCCGTGCAGGGCGGGCAAGAGGCCGACGCCAGATCGCAGCGCTGGGCGCCCGGGTTCCAGAGCCAGCCGGCCTCGCACGCGTCGCGGCAGGTGGGGTCCGCCGTCGGGGTCGCGGGCGTGCACTGGCGGTGCGCCTCGCAGACGTCGGCGCAAACGCGAGCGGTCCGGCAGGTGCCGGCGTCGCAGACGAGCCCCTGGCACGCCCCGTCCTGGCACGGACACCCGGGCACGTCGGTTGCGCAGGTGCGACAGACTCCGGAGGAGCAGATCAGCCCGGACTCACAGGTCCCTCCGGCCGCACATGCGCAGCCCGCAGCCCCCGCCGTGCAGTCGCTCGGGGTGCACAGATCGGCCGCGCTGCACGCGAGGCCTGCATCACACGTGTCGTCCGGCCGGCAGGGGCACCCCTCCGTCCCCGCGGTGCAAGGAACGCAGATCGTGTCTTCGCCGCACGCGAGGCCGGCGTCGCAGGTCCCGTTGGAGCGGCAGGCGCAGGCCGCCTGTCCCGCGGAGCACGCGCGGCACGTCCCGCCGGTGCAGGTCGTTCCGGTCTCGCACGTGCCCCCCGGGCCGCATGCGCACGCCTCCGTGCCCGCCGTGCACGACGTGTTCTTCTTGCCGCCCCCGCAGCCCCACGCCACGGCTGCTAGCGCGGCGACGAGGAGAAGCGCGCGGCGGGCCGGACGCCGGGCCTCAGAACTGGGTGAAGTCGGTGTAGTAGACATACAGTCGGATGTCCGTGAGCGATTGCAGGTTGATGTCCTGGTTCGCGAGCTCGTTCCGCTGGTTGAGCACGAGCTCCCAGTGCGTGTTGACGAACGGCCGGTCTCGCATCCGATCGCTGCGGTACACCTCGGGCCCGAACACCCTCACCCCGTTGAAGATCGGGTTCATCACCGCGGTCCGCTCCGGGAAGCGGTAGTAGAGCTTCTCGCCGTCGACCGAGGCCACGACCCCGGTGCCGCGCTGCCGGAGGTAGAGGCGCCCGATCGTGTCGCCCACGTCGGCCCCGATGATCTCCGCCTCGATCGCGGTCACCTTGTGGTTGCGCGTCAGCGGTGAGAGCCGCGCGAGGGTGGTGGAGAAGGGGACCGTGCGATAGCCGCGTTCGTCCAGGTACGCCGCGTCTGCGAGCCGCTGCCGGAACTGCTCGATGCGCTGCGCCTGGGTGAGCGGGCAGCCGGCGGCGTCGAGGCGAGGGACGGCCATCACGTCGTCGCGCAGCGACACGATCTCCACGCGGTGATCGGGGTTCCCGTAGATCTGCTGGAAGTCGCGATACGCGTACTCGAGCTCGGCGAGGTAGCTCTCGAGGTTGTAGTCGCCGTGAGCAACCATGCGCACCAGGAACAGGTCGTAGAGGTGCGCGTAGCTCTGACTCGTGTAGTACTCGAACGCCTTCGTGGCGACGTAGGCGTCGCGCAGCGCCGCGCGGAAGGTCTCGTCGGCGAGGATGACCGCGTCGTTCTTGTAGATGCGGACGTTGGGGTCGTTCCGCGCCGCCTCGACGTTGATGGTCTGCTGCTGGAGCTCCTCCTGCTGCGCGAGCACGCGGGTCGCCTCGTTCCGGAGCGCGTGCACCTCCGCGTAGGCGAGCTTCAGGCTGTACTGGTTCTTGAGCGCCTCGAGGTCGAGGTGGGCGAGCTCGAGGAGCTTGCTCTTGATGGTCGCCTCGGAGTCGACCCGCGCGACCTCGCACTGCTGGAGCGTTTCCCAGCGGGCGCTGGCGCGCTGGATGCCGGCGATCTCGGCTTCCTTCGCGGAGACGGAGAGCTCGAGCCCGGTGACCACGATGTCCGATGCAGCGGTCGCGAGCTTGTAGGCGATGCTCGCGGCCGACGCGGTCGCGCAGTCACTGCCGGCGGCTCCGATCATGCACTTCGCGAGGAACGAGAACACCTCGGCGTCCTTGCGGGCGCGGTCGATCACGGCCATCGTGTTTCGGGACGCCGCGATCGCCGACTGCAGGTCCTTGATCTGCCCCTGCGTCTCCCACCGGTAGTCGGCCAGGCTGGTCGAGATCCGGCACTGGTCCCCTGCCCGCTTTCTCTCGATCTCGATCGACGCGAAGAGGTCTTCGTAGCGCTGGCTAGTGTCCGCCATCGCCAGGGTCAAGTCCCTATCTGTGTGTAAATCGTACTCACGGTGAAGCTCCTCGGATGCTTCACGCCGCCTTGGCTTCGGCGACCTCCTTTGACTTCAGCAGGGACATGTCGAGATAGCGGCGGTCGGTCCA